>NZ_JBHUWH010000001.1:0-63886 GCF_042670125.1 Kitasatospora sp. NPDC057198
CGCTCCGCGGTGTGCGGAGCGGGGCCCGGTGCCGTGACCCGCGGTGGATCAGTCCTCGGAGCCGGCGGCCGGCAGCTGGGACTGGATCAGGTTCATCACCGAGGAGTCGGCCAGCGTGGTGGTGTCGCCCACCTCGCGGCCCTCGGCGATGTCGCGCAGCAGGCGGCGCATGATCTTGCCGGAGCGGGTCTTGGGCAGTTCGGAGACCACCTTGATCTGCTTGGGCTTGGCGATCGGGCCGAGCGTCCTGCCGACGTGGTTGCGCAGGTCGGCGATCAGCTCCGCGCTGTCGGTGGCGGTGCCGCGCAGGATCACGAAGGCCACGATCGCCTGGCCGGTGGTGGCGTCGGTGGCGCCGACCACCGCGGACTCGGCGACCGCCGGGTGGCCGACCAGCGCCGACTCGACCTCGGTGGTGGAGATGTTGTGGCCGGAGACCAGCATCACGTCGTCCACGCGGCCGAGCAGCCAGATGTCGCCGTCCTCGTCCTTCTTGGCGCCGTCGCCGGCGAAGTAGCGCCCCTCGAAGCGCGACCAGTAGGTGTCGATGTAGCGCTGGTCGTCGCCCCAGATGGTGCGCAGCATGGACGGCCACGGCTCGGTGAGCACCAGGTAGCCGCCGGAGCCGTTGGGCACCTCGCGGGCCTCGTCGTCGACGACGGTGGCGGCGATGCCCGGCAGCGGGCGCTGGGCGGAGCCCGGCTTGGTCTCGGTGACGCCCGGCAGCGGGCTGATCATGATGGCGCCGGTCTCGGTCTGCCACCAGGTGTCGACGATCGGGGTCTTGCCGGCGCCGATGTGCTCGCGGTACCAGATCCACGCCTCGGGGTTGATCGGCTCGCCGACCGAGCCCAGCACCCGCAGGCTGGTCAGGTCGAACTGGGCGGGGATGCTGTCGCCCCACTTCATCCAGGTGCGGATCAGGGTGGGCGCGGTGTAGAGGATCGTCACGCCGTACTTCTGCACGATCTCGAACATCCGGCCCTGGTGCGGGGTGTCCGGGGTGCCCTCGTAGATCACCTGGGTGGCGCCGTTGGAGAGCGGGCCGTAGACGATGTACGAGTGACCGGTGACCCAGCCGATGTCGGCGGTGCACCAGTAGACGTCGGACTCCGGCTTGAGGTCGAAGACCGCGTTGTGGGTGAAACTGGCCTGGGTGAGGTAGCCGCCCGAGGTGTGCAGGATGCCCTTGGGCTTGCCCGTGGTGCCCGAGGTGTACAGGATGAACAGCGGCTGCTCGGCGTCGTGCGCCTGGGGGGTGTGCTCGGCCGACTGGCCGTCGACCAGCTCGTGCCACCACACGTCGCGGCCCTCGGTCCAGGCCACCTCCTCGCCGGTGCGGCGCACCACCAGGACACTGCTGACGCCGTCGACCTTGGTCAGCGCCTCGTCGATGGCGGGCTTGAGCGCGGAGGGCTTGCCGCGGCGGTAGCCGCCGTCGGCGGTGATGACGACCTTGGCGTCGGCGTCCTTGATCCGGGAGGCCACCGCGTCGGCCGAGAAGCCGCCGAAGACCACCGAGTGCGCCGCGCCGATCCGGGCGCAGGCCAGCATCGCGACGACCGCCTCGGGGATCATCGGCAGGTAGACGGCGACCCGGTCGCCCTTGGCCACACCGAGCTGCTCCAGGGCGTTGGCGGCCCTGGAGACCTCGTCCTTGAGCTGGGCGTAGGTGATGGCGCGGCTGTCGCCGGGCTCGCCCTCGAAGTGGATGGCGACACGGTCGCCGTTGCCGGCCTCGACGTGGCGGTCCACGCAGTTGTAGGCCACGTTCAGCTTGCCGTCGGCGAACCACTTGGCGAACGGGGGGTTCGACCAGTCCAGGGTCTCGGTGGGCTCGACTGCCCAGCTGAGCCGGCGGGCCTGCTCGGCCCAGAAGGCCAGCCGGTCCTCGGAAGCCTGCGCGTAGGCGTCGGCGGTGACGTTGGCGGAGGCGGCGAGCTCCGCGGGCGGGGCGAAACGCCGCTCCTCCTTGAGCAGATTGGCCAGGCTCTCGTTGCTCAACGCGCACTCCTCATCGAGTCTCAAATACCGGGGAACCCCGTGCGGAGGGATTGTCCCGTGTGTCCCAGCGCACAGCTCACCAGGCCAACAGCTCCGTTGACAAGAGCTGCCGGGAAATTGGTGTAGACCTTTGATCGGCCGGAGCCTCCCGCCCAGGTGGGCGCGGCCCCGAGCCTCCCGCCGGCCCTCCCGTCGTCTTCCCGTCCCCCGAGCCGGTCAATCCCGCACGACACCTTGACGCCCCCGCCGACCGGTACTCCACTGACAGTGGTCATTCAATCACTGTGCGCATTCGTGACGGGGGTACCGCCATGAACCCCACCCCTCCCCTCCCCGGCGACTTCGCGGTCGTCCGGATGGGCGGCCGCATCGGCCGCCTGATCCGGATCGGCCAGTTCCTCAACGGCGACGGCTTCGCCGACTACGAACACGCCTTCGTCCACGTCGGCGACGGCCTGCTGATCGAGGCCCAGCCCGGCGGGGCGCTGCTCGGCCCGCTCTCCGCGTACGAGGGCGTCCCCGCCCGCTGGTCCACCGGCCGGATCCCGCTCACCGAGGAACAGCGCGCCGCGATCGTCGCGGCCGCCCGCTCCTACCTCGGCACCCCCTACAGCTTCGCCGACTACCTCGCCCTCGCCGCCGCCCGCCTGCACCTCCCGGTGGGCCCCCCGCTGCGGCGCTTCGTCGCCAGCACCCGGCACATGATCTGCTCCCAACTCGTCGACCAGTGCTACCAGGACGCCGGGGTCCACCTCTTCACCGACCACCGCTGGCCCGGCTACGTGACCCCGGCCGACCTGGCCCGGCTGCTGCTGTGACCGGAGCGCCACCGCGGCGGGGGCACGGCCGCGGCGGGGCACTGCCGTGCTGCGAGTGCCGTGCCTTCTAGGTTCTGTCCGGTCGGTCTTGTCGGATCAGCGCGCGGCGTCGGGCGCCCGGCAAGATCGGCCGGACAGGGCCTAAGCGGCGAGGTCCTGTTCCGGCTCGACCCGCGCGTGCACCGGCGCGAAGTTGCCGGTGCGCGCGTCCAGCACGTACGCCTGCGCGGTGGCGAAGTCGAAGTACATTCCGACCAGCCGCAGCGAACCGTCCGCGACCCGGCGCTCCACCGCCGGGTTGGCCATCAGCTGGTCGAGCTGCTGCACCACGTTGGTGACGCACAGCTGCTCCACCACGTCCGCCGCGGGGCGGCCCTCGAACCCGGCGGGCGCGCGCCGCAGCCGGTCGAGCGAACTGCGCCCGTTGCGCAGCCAGCGGGCCAGCGCGGTGGGCGGCCCGGCCGCCTCGGTGACGCCGTCCAGCAGGGCCTTCATCGCACCGCAGCCGGAGTGCCCGCAGACCGTGATCGAGGCGACCTCCAGCACCTCCACCGCGTACTGGACGGCGGCGGCCACCGAGTCGTCCGCGGCGCCCGGCTCGTACGGGGCGGGGACCAGGTTGCCGACGTTGCGGACGGTGAACAGGTCTCCCGGGCCGGAGCTGGTGATCATGCTGGTGACCATCCGGGAGTCCGCGCAGGCCACGAAGAGCTGCGAGGGCGTCTGGCCGTCCCGGGCGAGGCGGGCGAGCTCCTGGCGGACCAGCGGGGCGGTGTGCTGCTGGAAGCCGCGGACGCCGTCGAGCAGGCGCACGTGCGGGTCGTCCTCGTTCTGCTCGATGCAGTGGTGGCCGACCCAGGGCGTCCAGGCCCGGCAGCGGTGCGGGCCGGGGGAGCTGCCCGCCCGGACGGTGCCGTCCGGATCCAGCACGTCCTTCGGCTGGCGCTCCGTCAGCATCACGACCTGCGCGCCGGTGGCCTGGTGGCCGGTGCGCCAGGCGTGCAGCGCCTCGTAGGCGGCGTGGTCCAGGAAGGAGCCGTCGTGGTGGACGGTCACCCGCGCCCCGGCCGGGATCCGGCCCAGCACCCGGCTCAGCTCGGGCACGGCGGCGAACGTCAGCGGGCCGTGGGTGCGGACGGTGTGCGAGCCGTCCGCCTCGGCCAGCACCTCGACGTGGGCGCGGGTCAGCCGGTAGAGGGCGAGCAGCACGGCGACCGAGCCGCCGAGCACCACCCCGAGCGGGACGCCGAGCAGCACCACCCCGAGCACGGTGGCCAGGTACACCGGGAACTCGCGGTGCCGGTGCACCCGGCGGATGTGCGCGAAACTCACCATCTGCACGCCGACCACCAGCACCAGTGCGGCCAGCGCGGCCAGCGGGATCCGCCGCAGCCCGGCGGTCAGCACCAGCGCGGCGACCAGCACCCAGCAGCCGTGCAGCACCGCGGAGGCCCGGGTGGCCGCGCCGGCCTGCACGTTGGCGGTGGAGCGGACGGCGCCGCCGGCCACCGGGAGACCGCCGAGCAGCCCCGAGAGCAGGTTGGACGCGCCCTGGGCGCGCAGCTCGCGATCCAGGTCGCCGCTGCGGCGGGTCATCCGGTCGACCGCGACGGAGGACAGCAGCGACTCCACGCCGGCCACCGCGGTGACGGTCAGCACCAGGCCGAGCAGCGCCGCCCAGTGGTCGGACAGCAGGCCGAGCGGGGGCGCCGAGAAGAACTGGTGGTGCTCCCAGACCGGGAGTTCGACCCGGGCCAGCCGCAGTTCGGCGATCAGCGACAGCGTGGTGGCGGCCGCCACCGCGACCAGCGCGGCGGGCAGCCGGGCCAGCCGGGCGCCGACCCGGCCGGCCGGGCCGGGCAGCAGGCCGAGCCGGGGCCAGCCGTACAGCACCGCCAGCGCCAGCAGGCCGACCACCAGCGCGGGCAGGTGCGGACCGGCCAGCTCGCCGGGCAGCGAGACCAGGTCGGCCAGCGCCGAACTGTGCGGCGTGCCGCCGAGGATGACGTGCAGTTGGGCGATCGCGATGGTCAGGCCCACGCCGGCCAGCATGCCGTGCACCACGGCCGGCGAGACGGCGAGCGCGGCGCGGGCCACCCGCAGCGAGCCGAGCAGCAGTTGCAGCAGGCCGGCGGCGACGGTGACCAGGCAGGCGGTCTGCCAGCCGTACTGGGCGATCAGCCCGGCGGTGACCACGGTCAGCGCGGCGGAGGGGCCGCTGACCTGGAGGTGGGTGCCGCCGAGCAGGCCGGCCACCAGCCCGCCGACGGCGGCGGCGACCAGGCCGGCCGTCAGCGGGGCGCCGGTGGCGAGGGCGATGCCGAGCGAGAACGGCACCGCGATGAGGAACACCGCGAGGGAGGCGGGCAGGTCGTGCGCCAGCAGGGCGCGGGCCCGGCCCGGGGCCGGACCGGCCTGCGGCGGGGCGTGGTCGGTGGTGTCGGAGGCGATGGGGGCGCTGGAGACATCGGGTGTCATGGGGTCTTCCCGTCTTCTTCCGGGGGAACGAACGCAGTCAGGTCCGGCGGGTTGTGCCTGGTCGGATCGGCTGTCGTGGGTCACAGCGGGTGTGGCGGGGCGGCGCGCGGCGACGACGGCCTGCGGCGACCTGTGGTTCAAGAGTTGGTAAACCGAGAGTAATGGAACCTTTGCACAGCGTGCGCTTCGAGTGCCAGTACAAATAGGGGCGTTCACCACATCGTGTGGCACCCCGGCCGGGCGGGAATTTCCTGGTGGGAACGCTCGAGGGGCCGGTCCGGCCGTGGTGGTCGGAGCGGCCCCTCGGGGTCGGCGGAGCGGGGCGGGGCGGGTTCAGACCCCGGCGGTCCGGGGCTGCCCGGCGCCCAGCACGTAGTCCGGATCGACCTGGCCGGCCAGGTCGGTGCCGACCTTGGCGTTGCCCCAGCTCTCCGCGTTGCGCAGGTGGAAGCGGACCGCCTGGGCGCTGTACCGGCGCGGGTCGCGCAGCCCGTGGGCGGTGTCGGCGGCGGTCTGCAGCCGGGCCAGCACCTCCCGGTTCGGGGGCTCCAGCTCGCGCAGCGGCGGCTCGTCCCCGCGCTCCAGCCGGCGCACCCAGCCGGACTGCCCGAAGCAGGCGTACAGGTCCTCGCCGACCTCGCGGCGCAGGAAGTCCAGGTCGTCCGGGCCCTGCACCTTGTTGCCGACCACCCGCAGGTGGACGTCGAAGTCCTGGGCGTACTCCTTGTACTGGCGGTACACCGAGACGCCCTTGCGGGTCGGCTCGGCGACCAGGAAGGTCAGGTCGAAGCGGGTGAACAGGCCGGAGGCGAAGGAGTCGGAGCCGGCCGTCATGTCGGTCACCAGGTACTCGTCCGGGCCGTCCAGCAGGTGGTTGAGCAGCAGCTCCACCGCGCCGACCTTGGAGTGGTAGCAGGCCACCCCGAGGTCCTCCTCGGTGAACGCGCCGGTCGCCATCAGCCGGACCGAGCCCTCGTCCAGGGCGACCGGGCGGGCGCAGGCCGCGTACACCGGGTTCTCCTCGACGATCCGCAGCAGCCGGGAGCCGGGGCCGGGCGGGGTGGTCTTGATCATCTCCTCGGCGGAGCGGATCAGCGGGTTGTTGCCGCGCAGGTACTCCTTGATCTCCGGCAGGTGCGCGCCGAGCGAGGGGAGCGCGGCGGCCCGTTCGTCCGTCAGACCGAGGGCGGGGCCGAGGTGTTGGTTGATGTCGGCGTCGACGGCGAGCACCGGCAGGCCGGCCGCGGCCAGGTGGCGGATGAACAGTGCGGACAGGGTGGTCTTGCCGCTGCCGCCCTTGCCGACGAAGGCGATCTTCATCTCTGAGTCTCCGGCTCTCTGGCTCTGGCGCCTGCCGGTCCTCGCCGGGCCGGGCGCTTGTTGGAAACCGTTATCGTCACCGATTAGGGGTCATGCTAGCGGTGGTTTGGGGTGCCGCACATGAGGGAAGGGCGGATTGCCACGAAAGGGTGACCCGGGGGTTGTCCCCCGGTCGCCCCGCGGACTCATTACCCTCGGGTAGGTGACCACAGGAACTGACCCGCTCGCCCCGCTGGCCCAGCTCGACGGCGTCCCCGAGGCCGTCGTCGAGGTGCGCAAGAACGTCGACCGCCTCTACGGGCACCGCGTGATGCGGCGCCGGGCGGGCGAGGTGACCTCCGAAGCCGCCCTGCGCGGCGCCCGCGCCTCGGCCGCCCTGGACGGCGCCGACTGGCCGCTGGAGGAGGTCCGCCGCCGCACCGACTTCGGCGCCGACCCCGGGGCCCGCACGGTCGGCGCCGCCCTCCGGCTGTCCGCCGAGGCCGGCCAGCTGCTCGGCGTCTGGCGGACCTCCCCGCTCCAGGTGCTGGCCCGGCTCCACCTGCTCGCGGCCGGCGACGGCGACCCCGCGGCCGGCCGGCCGCGCCGGGACGGGGAGACGGCCGCGCCGCTGTTCCCGCTGGAGCTCGGGGCCACCGAGGGCGAGGCCCCCGGGGGCCCGGTCGGCGAACTCCCGCCGCCGCCCCCGCCCGCCGAGGCCGCCGCCCGCCTCGACCAGCTCGCCGGGCTGCTCGCCGCCCGCGCCGAACGCCCCACCGGCGGCGCGCCCGCCCTGGTGGCGGCCGCCGTGGTGCACGGCGAACTGCTCGCGCTGCGCCCGTTCGGCACCCACAACGGCCTGGTCGCGCGGGCCGCCCAGCGGATCGTGCTGACCGCCGAGGGCCTCGACCCGAAGGCGATCTGCCCCGCCGAGGTCGGCCTCGCCGAACTCGGCACCGCCGCCTACCGGCACGCCCTGCTCGGCTACCTGGAAGGCACCCCCGAGGGCGTCTCCCGCTGGCTGGTGCACTGCGCCGCCGCGCTCGGCCTGGGCGTGCGGGAGAGCACCGCGGTGTGCGAGGCGATGCAGCGCGGCATGGTCTGAGACCGGGCCCCGACCGGCTCCGGCCGGAACGCGGTTGCGGCGGCGCCCGAAACTTCCGGGCGCCGCCGCTGGCACGGATGCCGGGTTACCAGTGCATGCACCGTTTCAATGCCCATCAGGCGGGGTCCTGTGCCCGTTCACCTGGTGCGGCGGCCCGTCAGCGGGTCGGCTGCATGTGGGTGCCCGATCGTCCGTACATCGGTCCGTGGGGCCTTAACTGCGTTGTCGGTTCGACCTCTTGGGGTCCTTACCGGGTCTCGCGGGCCGTAACCCATTTCTACCTCAGATCGCCCGAAAGAGGAACCCGAAAACGGGGCTTTTGGTGGTTCGCGTCGAGGTTTGTCCGATTTGGCGAACCCACCGGGCGCCCCGCGGGCCCGCCCGGGGCGCCGCTCAGGCCGCCGGGCGCCGCCGCCGCGCGCTGTACCAGAGCACCCCGGCCGTCAGCACCGCCGCGCCGACCGCCACCGCGGCCACCACCGAACGGCTCGGCGCGTGGAACTCCGGCAGCCTGCGGGTCAGTTCGACCGGGCGGCTGAACACCAGCACCGGCCACTCGCGGGCCGTCGCCTCCTTGCGCAGCGCCCGGTCCGGGTTCACCGCGGCCGGGTGGCCGACCGCCTCCAGCATCGGCAGGTCGGTCGACGAGTCGCTGTACGCGTAGCAGTTGGCGAGGTTGTAGCCCTCCCGCTCGGCCAGTTCGCGGATCGCCGCGGCCTTGTTCTCGGCGTACGCGTAGTACTCGATCTCGCCGGTGTAGCGGCCCTCCTCGACGTGCAGCCGGGTGGCGATCACGTGGTCCGCGCCCAGCAGTTGGCCGATCGGCTCGACCACCTCGGAGCCCGAACTGCTGACGATCACCACGTCGCGCCCGGCCGCGTGGTGCTGCTCGATCAGCGAGGCGGCCTCGTCGTAGATGATCGGGTCGATCATCCCGTGCAGGGTCTCCGCGACGATCTCGCGGACCTGCTGGACGTTCCAGCCGCGGGTCAGCGCGGACAGGTAGGCCCGCATCTTCTCCATCTGGTCGTGGTCCGCGCCGCCGATCAGGAAGACGAACTGGGCGTACGCGCTCTTCACCACCGAGCGGCGGTTGATCAGGCCGCCCTGGTAGAACGGCCGGCTGAACGCGAGCGCGCTGGACTTGGCGATGATCGTCTTGTCGAGGTCGAAGAAGGCGGCGGTGCGGGGCACGCCGTAGCCGGTCCGGTCCGGTCGGCGCTCGGTGAAGTCGGCGTTCTCGTCGGCGTTCTCGGTGGTGTCCACGGGAACCGAGGATAGAGGGGCGACCAAAAGGGAGGGCCATTCGGTGGACCCGTGGGCGTGCGGGTTTGTGTTTCTGGCCGGTCGGGTACACCATGGAAGTCACGGATCGTTCGCGCGACCGTGCTAACCCGGTCCGGCTCCTCCCCCCCGAGCCGGGCCGTGGATAGACGACCCCCGCTCTCCCCCCCGGCGGGGGTCGTCGCATGTCCGGGCCCATTTCCCTTGGCAGTTGAGCCTCCAGGGAGTGGTGGTGCCAGTGGTTGCGGGGGGTGCTCCAGCGGTTCGCCGGCCGTTGTCGAGGTTCCTTCGCCCCCCAAGTTTTTGTCACTCTGCGTAGTTGTTCGAGTGTCATATCGGTATACCCGATGCGTCAATTCCGAGCCCCTTTAGCCCCCGTCCGAGTGACCCCGGTTATCCACAGGGGCGAGTTATCCACAGGCAATCGGAAGTCGGCTGACGCATTCCGCGCAGTCCTTCACCGTGGTGTCCGCGCCGCCCCGCGGAGCCCGTCCGGGCCACCGCGGCCGTGGCGCCGTCAGACCGTCCCCGCGCCACGGGAGGACCGCCTTGTCCGCCTCCGTCACCGACCCGCACGCCGGCCCGCCCGAGCCCCCGCCCGGGCCGCTGATCCTCACCGCCGACGAAGCGCTCGCCGAACAGCTCACCCGCCTGTGCGCCGCCGCCGGAGCCGAACCACGGCTGCTCGGCGGCGCCCCGCCGCCCGCCCGGCTGTGGGAGGGCGCCCCGCTGGTGCTGGTCGGCGACGACCTCGCCGAGCAGTGCGCCGGCCTGGCCCGCCGCCCCGGCGTCCTGCTGCTCGGCCTCGACCTCGACGACGGCGAGGTCTGGGTCCGCGCCGTCCGGCTCGGCGCCGAGCACGTGCTCTTCCTGCCGGACGCGCAGTCCTGGCTGCTCGACCGGATCGCCGACGCCACCGAGGGCGTCGGACCGCCCGCGCTCACCGTCGCCGTGCTCGGCGGGCGTGGCGGCGCCGGGGCCTCCACGCTGGCCTGCGCCATGGCGGTCCGCGCCGCCCGGGCCGGGCACCGCACCATGCTGATCGACGGGGACCCGCTCGGCGGCGGGCTCGACGTCCTGCTCGGCGCCGAACAGGACGACGGGTTGCGCTGGCCGGACCTGGCGGCCTCCCGCGGCCGGATCAGCGGCGCCGAACTCGTCCGGGCACTGCCCGAACCGCACCGGCTCAGCGCCCTGTCCTGGGACAGGTCCGACACCCTGGCCATCCCCGCCGAGGCGATGCGCAGCGTCCTGGCGGCCGCCCGCAGACGCGGCGGGCTGGTCGTCCTCGACCTGCCCAGACAGCTCGACGCGGCCGCCGCCCAGGCCCTCGAACAGACCGACACCGGGCTGCTCGTGGTGCCCGCCGAACTG
The DNA here is from genome assembly GCF_042670125.1 of Kitasatospora sp. NPDC057198. Taxonomy (NCBI): domain Bacteria; kingdom Bacillati; phylum Actinomycetota; class Actinomycetes; order Kitasatosporales; family Streptomycetaceae; genus Kitasatospora; species Kitasatospora sp. NPDC057198. The sequence continues at coordinate 10,363 of NZ_JBHUWH010000001.1, forward strand.
CGCGCCCTGGCCGCCGCGGACCGGGTCGCCGCCGCCGTCCGGATGCGGCTCACCGACCTGCGGGCCGTCGTCCGCACCCCCGGCCCGTCCGGGCTCACCGCCGCCGACGTGGCCCGCGGCCTGCGGCTGCGGCTCGCCGGGGAGCTGGCTCCCGAGCCCGGCCTCGCCCTGGACGCCGAACGCGGCGTCCCGCCCGGCCTGCGGGAGCACGGGCCGCTGGCCCGGTTCTGCGGGCGGTTCCTGACCGAAGCGATGCCGCCCGTCGTGGCGGCCTGAGGAGAGCACGTGACCAAGCACCTGCACGCCACCGACATCCACGCTGCCGACATCCACGCCGCCGACGCGCACGCCGCCGACGCGCACCCTGCCGACGCGCACGCCGGAGACGGCCGCGTCGAGGGCGGCCACCAGGGCGCCCTGCGGGCCCTCCGGCGGCCGATCGCCCGCACCCACCGCCGGATCGCCGTACCGCGCCCCCGCAGCCTCTCCAGTGCCCCCGCAGGGCCCGCGGAGGCCGCCCTCCCGGTCGGGGACGACCCGCCCGCCCCCGACCGCCGACAGGCCCCTCCGGTGCGCTTGCTGGTGCGCCGGCAGCCACCCGCCGCCCCGGCGGACGGCGGGCCCCCGGCCGGCCGCGGCACCGGGCCGGCCCCGGACGGGGCCGCCGAACTGGTGGACGCCGTCCGGATCCGGCTCGCCGAGGCGGGCGCACCGCCCACCGCCGGACCGGTCGCCGCCGCCCTGCGCGCCTCCGGGCCCCCGCTCGGCGGGGCCGACGTGCTGACCGCCGTACGCAGCCTGCGCGCCGAGATCGTCGGCGCGGGCCCGCTCGACCCCCTGCTGGCCGAACACGGGGTCACCGACGTCCTGGTCAACGGCCCCGACCGGATCTGGGTCGACCGCGGCCGCGGCCTGGAGCGCGCCACCCAGGTGCGCTTCCCGAACGCCGACGCCGTCCGCAGGCTCGCCCACCGGCTGGCCACCGCCGCCGGCCGCCGCCTCGACGACGCCCGCCCCTGGGTGGACGCCCGGCTGCCCGACGGCACCCGGCTGCACGCCGTCCTCCCGCCGATCGCCGCCGACTGCACCCACATCTCGCTGCGCACCAGCCGCAGCCGGCCCTTCACCCTCCCCGAACTGGTCGCCGCCGGGGCCCTGCCCCCGTCCGGGGCCGACCTGCTCGCCGCCGTCCTGCGGGCCCGGCTCTCCCTGCTGGTCTCCGGCGGCACCGGCACCGGCAAGACCACCCTGCTCGCCGCCCTGCTCGGCCTCGTCCCCGGTGACGAGCGCATCGTCCTCGCCGAGGACTCCGCCGAACTGCGCCCGGACCACCCGCACGTGGTCCGGCTGCAGTCCCGGCCGCCCAACCAGGAGTCGCTGGGCGAACTGACCCTGCGCGACCTGGTCCGGCAGGCGCTGCGGATGCGGCCCGACCGGCTGGTGGTCGGCGAGGTCCGCGGCGCCGAGGTGGTCGACCTGCTGGCGGCCCTGAACACCGGTCATGAGGGCGGATGCGGCACCGTGCACGCCAACACCGCGGCCGACGTGCCCGCCCGGCTGGAGGCGCTCGGCTCGCTCGCCGGGCTCGACCGGCAGTCCCTGCACAGCCAGTTGCGGGCCGGCCTCGACGCGATCGTCCACCTCGGCCGGGACCGCGCCGACGGCCGCCGCCGGGTCACCGGCCTGCACCTGCTGACCTGTGCGCCCGACGGCCTGACCGCCACCGCGGCCGCCGTCCACTTCGAACGCGACGGCCGGGTCCGCCCCGGCCCCGGCTGGGCCCGGCTGCGGGAGCTGTGCGCCGAACGCGGCGTCGACCTGCCACCGCGCCCGGACGCGGCGGACCGGGGCGGGACGGACGGCGGCGGGCCGGACGGCCCCGGGGCGGACGGCGGCGGGACGGGCCGGGCGGACGAGGCGGTTGCCGGGCGCGGCGGGCAGGTGGCGGGTCCGGTGACCGGTCCGGCGGCGGGGGCGCCCGGGGGCGCGGCCGCCGGGCGGACCGCGGGGGAGACGGCATGACGGCGGGGCGGCTGGAGTTCGCCTGGGTGCTCGGGCTGTGCGTGATCGGGGCGGTGGCGTGGCACCTGCTGCGCTCCGCGGTCAGGAGGCCGTGATGGCGGGGGAGTACGGGATGCCCGAGGCGTACGGCGCGGCCTGTGCGGTGACTTCGCTGGGAGCGGCCGCCGGGCTGGCCGGCGGCCTGCTGGGGGCGGGGCGGCTGCTCGCGGTGCGCCGCCGGGCCCGTGGCGGCGGCCGGGTGCGGCGGGTGCTGGGCGGGCGGCGGGGCAGCGGCGGGCCGGGCGGCCGGCTCGGCCGGGCGCGGGCGCTGTGGCGGCGCCGGTGCCCGCGCTGGCTGGTGCCCGAACTGTTCCTGCTGCCGCTCGGCGCGGTGGTCGGGCACGGCACCTCCTCGGTGCTTCCGCTGGTCGGGGCGGCCTGTGCGGTGCTGCCGCTCCGGCGTCGGCGGGCCGGATGGAACGCGGCCCGGGCGGCGCGGCGGCGGGCCGCGGCGGTGATCGACCTGTCCACCGGCCTGGCGGCCGAACTGCGCAGCGGCGCCACCCCCGAACAGGCCATGCACGCCGTCCTCGCCCGGGGTGCCCCCGACTGGGGCCGCCGGCTCGGGGCCGAACCCGCGGCCCGGCTGGCGGCGGGCCGTTACGGGGCCGACCTGCCGGCGGCACTTCGCCTGGTGGCCGAACTGCCCGGCGGCGAGGGCGCGGCGGCCATGGCGGCCTGCTGGCGGGTCAGCACCGAGAGCGGCACCGGCCTGGCGGCCGGGCTGGAGCAGGTCGCGGACGCGCTACGGGCCGAACGCGCCCTCACCGAGGAGATCGCGGGCGAACTCGCGGGCCCGCGCACCACCGTGGTGGTGCTCGCGGCACTGCCCGCCGTCGGCCTCGGCCTGGGCGCGGCGCTCGGGGCGCACCCCGTCCACGTCCTGCTGCACACCCCCGCAGGGCTGCTCGGCCTGCTGGCCGGGGCGGCCCTGGAGACGGCCGGCGTTGTCTGGACGGCCCGGATCGTCCGGGCTGCGGAAGACGCCCCGGTCCGGCCCGCCCCGGTTCGCCCCGTCCCGGTTCGGCCCGCCGTCGCCCGCTGCGGGATCTCCCGGACGCGCGGTGGGCACCGGGGCGGCGAGCCGGTGCGGTGGGCGGAGGGGCGGGTGGCCCGGTGCGGGTGAGCACGCCGGGCGTACGAGGGCGGAGGGCGGGCCCGCCACCGCCCGCTGCGGGGCCTTCCGGGCGCGCGGTGGGCGCCGGTTCGGTGCGCCGATTCGGTGCGGTGGTGCGGCGGTGCGGCGAGGGCGGGCCGGGTGGTCCGGGGCGGGTGCGCGGGCTCCAGAGGCGGGGCCGGTGTCGATGATCGAGGAGGCGAGGTGGAGGCGGTGGCGGTCCTGGTTCCGGCGGCGGCTGCCGGGCTGGTCGGCGAGGCGCTGGTGGTGGCGCGTCGGCGGGCGGTGCGCCGGCGGGTCGAGCGGTGCGTCCCGGTGGCGCGGGTGGCCGCGGTACGGGGTGGGCCGCGCGGTCGGGCGGCGGCGACCGTGCGGCGGTGGCTCGGGAGGGCCTCGGGAGACCGCCCGCTGGCGGCGCTGCTGGGCGCGGCGGCCTGGGCGCTGGTCGGGGGCTGGGCAGGCCCGGTGGCCGGCCTGCTGACCGGCTGGGCCGCCTGGCGGCTGCTGCCCCGGGTGCGTTCGCCGGACGCGCGCGGGCGGGCGGCGGAGCACGACCGGCTGGTGCGTCAGCTCCCTTTGACCGCCGAGCTGTTGGCGGCCTGCCTCGGGTCCAGCGGCTCCCCGGCCGGTGCGGCGGCGGCCGTCGCGGACAGCGTGCCCTCCCCGATGCGGGACCGCCTCTCCCACGTCGCCGCCCAACTCGCCCTCGGCGCCGGGCCGGAACGCTGCTGGGAGCGACTGGCCACCGACTGCCCGCCACTGGCTCCGCTCGCCCGCTGCCTGGCCCGCACCAGCCTCAGCGGCACCCCGCCGGCCGCCGCGCTGGCCGGGCTGGCCCAGTCCCAGCGGGCGGCGGCCGCCCGGGCCGCGCACGCGCGGGTCCGCCGGGCGGGCGTGCTGGCGACCGCGCCGCTCGGGCTCTGCTTCCTGCCCGCGTTCGTGCTGATCGGGGTGGTGCCGGTGGTCACGGGGCTGACCACCGCCTTCTCCCGGCACCTGTGAGGCGCCGCCGTCCCGTCCGAGTCCACTCGAGCCCGAGTCCACTCGAGTCCGAGTTCATTCAAGTCCGTTTCCGACGAAGGGATCCCACCATGACGAACACGACGAAGCCCGTGCGGGCCGCTCGGCCGGCCACCGTGCTGCGCGCCGCCCGCAGGCTCGGAGGAAGGCTCGGCGGCTGGCTCCGGTACCGCTGCCGGAAGGCGGCGCTCGGTCCGCCGGACGCCGGGATGAACACGGCCGAGTACGCGATCGGCACGGTCGCGGCCTGCGCCTTCGCCGCCGCGCTCTACAAGGTGGTGACCAGCAGCACGGTCTCCGGAGCGCTGTCGGGGATGCTCGACCGGGCCCTGCATGCGGTCTGACCGGAGGGCGGCGGACAGCGGGATGGTCACGGCTGAGACCGCGGTCGGCCTGCCCGCCCTGGTGCTGCTGGTGGCGATGCTGATCTGGGGCGTGGTGGCGGCGGGCGCCCAGATCCGTTGCGTGGACGCGGCCCGGGTCGGGGCCCGGGCCGCCGCCCGGGGCGACGCCGACGCGCTGGCCCAGGCCGCCGCGGCGGCCCCGCGCGGCGCGAAGGTCGCCATCGACCTGGGCGCCACCACCGCCCGGGCCACCGTGGAGGCCCCCTGCCCGGGGCCGGGCCGCCTGGCCGCCCTGCTGTCCGTCCGGCTCACGGCCACGGCGGTGGGGGCCCGGGAGGACGTGCCGGCCGACGGCGGCTGACAACCGACGGAAGGAGGTGGAACCGTGCGCACGCGGTGGACGCGGTGGACGCGGTGGAGCGGGGCGCGGCCGGGGGCGGCGGGCGACCGCGGCTCGGCGACGGTGTGGCTGGTGGCCCTGGGGGCGCTCGGGGTGGTGGCGTTCTCGGCCTGCCTGACGCTGGGATCGGCGGTGGCCGCCCGCCACCGCGCCGAATCGGCGGCCGACCTGGCGGCCCTGGCCGCCGCCGGCCGGCTGCTGCTCGACGAGGACGGCGGCTGCGGGCGGGCCGCGGAACTGACGAGGGCCCAGGAGGGGGTCGAACTGGTCTCCTGCCGACCGCTCCCCGGGCAGGACGCGGTGGAGGTGGTGGTCCGGGCCCCGGTCCGCGGTGCCCCGGTGCCGCTGGCCCCGGCCCTGGCCCGCGCCCGGGCGGGCCCGCTGTGGGCCTGGGGCGACGGGGACGGCGCGGCCGTGCCGGTGGCGGGCGCCGGGTCAGTCCGTCGGGGCCGGGCCCTCCCCGGTGGCGGGCGCGGGCCGGGCCGGGGCCCCGGCGAGGAGAACGGTGAGCAGGCGGATCGCGGCGGCCTTGTCGAGCGGCTCGTTGCCGTTGCCGCACTTCGGCGACTGGACGCAGGACGGGCAGCCGCGCTCGCACTCGCAGGCGGCGATGGCGTCCCTGGTGGCGGTCAGCCACTCGACGGCGCGCCGGAAGCCGCGCTCGGCGAAGCCCGCGCCGCCGGAGTGGCCGTCGTACACGAAGACGGTGGGCAGCCCGGTGTCGGGGTGCAGCGGGACGGAGACGCCGCCGATGTCCCAGCGGTCGCAGGTGGCGAACAGCGGGAGGAGGCCGATGGAGGCGTGCTCGGCGGCGTGGGCGGCGCCGGGGAGCTGGTCGAACGGGACGAGCGCGTCGAGGAGTTGGTCCTCGGTGACGGACCACCAGACGGCGCGGGTGCGCAGCGTGCGCGGCGGGAGGTCGAGCTTGCTCTCGCCGAGGACCTCGCCGGTGGAGATCCGCTTGCGCAGGTACCCGACGACCTGGTTGGTGACCTCCACCGAGCCGAAGCTGAGCCGGCCCTCGCCCCACTCCTCGCTGGTGTCGGTGGACAGGACCGCGATGGAGGTGACGTCCCGGGCGGAGGTGGTGTACGGCGGGTTCGCGGGGGAGACCAGGGCGACCGAGGACTCCAGGTCGAACTCCCGGACCAGGTAGGTGCGCCCCTGGTGCAGGTGGACGGCCCCGGTGTGCACGGTGGTGTGCGCGGCCTCGGCGTCCACGGTGCCCAGCAGCCGCCCGGTGTCGGCCTCGACGATCTGCACGGGGCTGCCGCCGCTGCCGCGCAGGTCGACGCCGTCCGCGGCGCGTTCGCGGCGGGTCCAGTACCAGGACCCGTCCGAGCGCCGCCGCAGCAGGCCGCGCCGCTCCAGCACCGGCAGCAGCGGTGCGGTGGACGGGCCGAACAGCTCCAGGTCGGCGTCGGTGAGCGGGAGTTCGGCCGCGGCGGCGCACAGGTGCGGGGCGAGCACGTGCGGGTTGTCCGGGTCGAGGACGGTGGCCTCCACCGGGGTGTCGAACAGCGCCTCGGGGTGGTGGACGAGGTAGGTGTCCAGCGGGTCGTCCCGGGCGATCAGCACCGCCAGCGCGCCCTGGCCCTCCCGGCCCGCGCGCCCGGCCTGCTGCCACAGCGAGGCCCGGGTGCCGGGGTAGCCGGCCAGCAGGACGGCGTCCAGGCCGGAGACGTCCACGCCGAGTTCCAGGGCGGAGGTGGAGGCGAGGCCGAGCAGCCGGCCGGTGTGCAGGTCGCGCTCCAGGGCGCGGCGCTCCTCGGCCAGGTAGCCGCCGCGGTAGGCGGCGACCCGGGCGGCGAGCGGCTGGCCGAGCTGCTCCTGGGCCTGCAGCGCGACCAGTTCGGCGGCCCGCCGGGAGCGGACGAAGGCCACCGTCCGGGTGCCGCCGTGCACCAGGTCGGTGAGCAGGTACCCGGCCTCGGCGGTGGCGCTGCGGCGGACGGGCGCGCCGTGCTCGCCGGTGTTCTCGGTCAGCGGCGGCTCCCACAGCGCGAACACCAGCGGGCCGCGTGGCGAGTGGTCCTCGGTCACGGCGGTGGCGGGCAGGCCGGTGAGCCGTTCGGCGGTGACGGCCGGCTCGGCCGTGGTCGCCGAGGCCAGCAGGAAGGTCGGTTCGGAGCCGTAGCGGGCGCACAGCCGCCGCAGCCGGCGCAGCACCTGGGCGACGTGCGACCCGAACACGCCGCGGTAGGTGTGGCACTCGTCGACCACGACGTACCGCAGCGCCTTCAGGAAGGAGGACCAGCGCGGGTGGGCCGGGAGTATCCCGCGGTGCAGCATGTCCGGATTGGTCAGCACGTAGGACGCGTACTGGCGGACCCACTCGCGTTCCTGCGGCGGGGTGTCGCCGTCGTACAGCGCGACCCGGACGCGGTCGGGGACGAGTTCGGCGGCGCGCCGGCGCTGGTCGGCGGCCAGCGCCTTGGTCGGGGCCAGGTACAGCGCGGTCGCGCCGCGGCCGTTGCGGGCCTCGGTGCCGGTCAGCAGGTCGCTCAGCAGCGGGGCCAGGTAGCCCAGCGACTTGCCCGAGGCGGTGCCGGTGGCGATCACCGTGGTCCGCCCGGCGGCGGCCAGGTCCATCGCCTCCGCCTGGTGCGCCCAGGGCAGCACCGCGCCGAGCCCGGAGGCCGCGGCGACCACCTCCTGACGGATTCCTTCCGGCCAGGGTGCATACCGGGCCTCGCGGGCGGGCAGGTGCTCCGTATGGGTGAGGCGGTCCGACCTGCCGCGCTCGGTGGAAAGGCTTGCGAGCAGGGCCTCGGGCTGGTGGTGACGGGGCGGCATGAAGACCCAGTGTGTCACCGGCGTGACGGAGAATCGCTGTTAACCATCGTGCGCCCGTGGTCGCAGGTGGTTGAATGAAGCCCGTGACGGCCGCATGGCCGAGGGCCGCAACGCTGAGGCTCCGACCTGCCGGTTTGCCGCGCCCCGGCCCTGCGACCCTGCGGTGGCAGCCGCCGGGTTGAAGATCGCAATGACGTAGCAAGGCAAGGTGCTGGAGGTTCCGTGGACCTGTCCCTGTCGACCCGTACTGTCGGCGATCGCACGGTCGTCGAGGTTGGCGGCGAGATCGATGTGTACACCGCCCCCAAGTTGCGCGAGCAGCTTGTCGAGCTCGTCAACGACGGCAACTACCACCTGGTCGTGGACATGGAGGGCGTCGACTTCCTCGACTCCACCGGCCTCGGTGTGCTGGTCGGCGGCCTGAAGCGGGTGCGTGCGCACGAGGGTTCGCTGCGCCTGGTGTGCAACCAGGAGCGCATCCTCAAGATCTTCCGGATCACCGGTCTGACCAAGGTGTTCCCGATCCACAACTCCGTGGACGAGGCCGTCGCCGCGACCGACTGACGACCTCTCGTCGATCGGCCGTACCAACCGAGTCACTTCGACCGACCGCCGCCGGTCGGCCGGGCCCAGTGCCCTGCCCGGCTGGCGCGGCCGGTGTCCCTGCCTCCGCCGTGCGGGCCACTGCGCCCTGCGGCGGGGAGCGACCCCGGAGGGGAGACATGGCAACCGTCGAACTTCGATTCAGTGCGCTTCCCGAGCACGTGCGCACCGCCCGGCTGGTGGCCGCCGCGGTGGCCAGACGGGCCGGGGTTGACGAGTCGGTGCTCGACGAGCTGCGCCTCGCCGTGGGCGAAGCCTGCTCCCGCGCGGTCGCGCTGCACCAGCGCAACGGCCGGGACGGCGCGGTCCGGGTGGCGTTGACCGAGCAGGAGAAGCGGTTCCTCATCGAGGTCGCCGACGAGGCCGGCCCGGCGCACGCCGCCGGTGCCGACGCCGCGGGCGGGAGCCCGGAGGACGAGGACGCGCTCGGCCTGGCGGTGATCACCGGCCTGGTCGAGGACGTCGAGGTCGGCAACGGCTCCGACGGCGGCGTGATCCGGATGAGCTGGCCGCTCTCCCCGGTCTCCGTCGCGGTCTGAACCGGGCTCGTTCCGCTCCGGACCTTCTCCCGCACCGGGCCGCGCCTTCTCGCGCCCCGGACCTCCTCCCGCTCCGGGCCTCCTCCCGCTCCGGGGTGCCTTTCGCCCCGGCACGCCGCAGGCTGCCGTGGATGGCCGTGGTTTGCCGCGGGGCCTTGCCGGGCTGTCCGGGGCCGTTCTCCGTCGCCCCTGCCGCCGCACGGCTCCTCCCCGGCCGGTACCCCGCCGTCGAGCTGCGCGGATGCCGTGGGCCGCGGCCTTCCCGGCCGGGCGGTCCGGGCGGGCGTGTAGGTTCGCTGGCGATGCCCAGAGCTGGGCGTCAGTGACCGAAAGGGCCCCGGTGAAGAAGCGACTGGTGACCGTCTCCGCGCTCGGCGCGCTGCTCGCGCTCGCTGCGGTGGGCTGCTCCGCCGACGATTCGGCGGCGAAGCTCGACGGTTGGGCGAAGAGCGTCTGCGACGCGGCGAAGGATCCGATCGCGCAGTCCAAGGCGGCCCTCGCGGACACCGCGAACGTCAAGGAGGGCGAGTCCCCGGCCGACCTGCAGAAGCGGCTCTCCACCGACTTCGCCTCGCTCGCCACCACCAACCAGCAGTTGGCCGATGCGGTGCAGAAGGCCGGCGCGCCGAAGATCGACGACGGGGCGAAGGTCCAGCAGGACGCCGTCAACGAGCTGAAGCAGGTGGCGCAGGGCTACCAGGACGCGCAGAAGAAGCTCGACGGGCTGGCCAGTGACGACCAGGCGAAGTTCGCGGACGGCCTGCGCAGCGTCGGCGACCAGGTGCAGCAGCTCTCCCAGGTGTCGACCTCCGCGCTGGCCACCCTGCAGAGCGGCGACCTGGGCGACGCGATGAAGAAGCAGCCCGGCTGCCGGGCCGGCGGCACCGGGACGGGCACCGCCTCCGCCGAGCCGTCCGCCGGCGCGACCGACGCGGCCAGCACGCCCGGCGCCACCGACGGCGGCGCCACCGGCACCGCCACCGACGGCGCCTCCCCGGCAGCCTCGGGCAGCCCGTCCGGGGACGCCGCGCAGTCCGGTTCGCCCACGCCCTCGCCCGGCGCGAGCTGAGCCGGGCCCGCCTCCGGACGGCTCGGCAACCGTCCCCGTACCCGTCGGACCCGTCCGGGCGGCGGGGCCCGCACCCGTCCGGGCAGCGGGGCGGGTGGGGCGGCGGGCGGGGGAGAATGGCGGGGTGACGAACAGCCCCGTTCTTGATTCCGGCCGGATGGCGGAGTTCCGCGAGGCGCTGCTGAGCGCCTCCTTCACCGCTGACGGACTGCTGGACCTGCTCGGCCCCACCGCGTACGCGGCGCTGGCCCGCAGCGAGGCCGTTCCCGCGCTGCGGGCGACTCGCGGCGGTTCGCCGTTGGAGACCCTGGTGCGGCTGTTCCTGCTGCAACGGGCCGTGCCCGGGGCGTCGGCGACCGCCGCGCTGGGGGGCGGCGGGCTGCTGGACGGCCTGCTGGCCGACGGCTGGCTGGTGGCCGACGGCGACGGGCTGCGCGCCACCGTGGACGTGCGGCCGTACGCCGACGAGGTGGCGGGGCTGCCGAGCGCGGACGCCTGGGTGGTGTCCGACCTGGGCTGCGCCGTCGGCGGCGCGGGCGGGATCGGCTCGGGTCGGACGGCCGCCGGGGTCGAGCGGCGCGACCTGGTGCTCGGGGTGGGCGGGGCGTCCACCACGCTGGCCAACCTGACGGTGCGCCGGCCGGTGCGCGAGGTGCTGGACCTGGGCTCCGGCTCCGGCGTGCAGGCCCTGCACGCGGCCCGGCACGCCCAGCGGGTCACCGCCACCGACCTCAACCCGCGCGCCCTGCACTTCACCCGGCTGACCGCCGCGCTCTCCGGCTTCGACCAGGTGGAGACGGCGGAGGGCAGCCTGTACGAGCCGGTCGGCGACCGGCGCTTCGACCTGATCGTCTCCAACCCGCCGTTCGTGATCTCGCCGGCCGGCCGGTTCACCTACCGGGACGGCGGGATGGCCGGCGACGAGCTGTGCCGCAGCGTGGTCCGCGGCGCGGCCGCCCACCTGGCGCCCGGCGGCTACTGCCAGCTGCTGGCGAACTGGCAGCACGTCAAGGGCGAGGACTGGCACGACCGGCTGGCCGGCTGGGTGGCCGGCACCGGCCTGGACGCCTGGGTGGTGCAGCGCGAGGTGCAGGACGTCGCCCAGTACGCCGAGCTGTGGCTGCGCGACGGCGGCGACCACCGCGGCGAGGAGTACGCCGCCCGCTACGAGGAGTGGCTGGACGGCTTCGAGGCGGCGGGCGTCGAGGGCATCGGCTTCGGCTGGATCACCCTGCGGGCCTCCGGCGCGGCCGAGCCCGTGGTGCGGATCGAGGAGTGGCCGCACCCCGTCGAGCAGCCGCTCGGCCCGCACATCGAGGAGTGGTTCGCCCGGCAGGACTTCCTGCGTTCCCACGACGACGCCGGGCTGCTCGCCGCCCGCTACCTGCTCGCCGACGAGGTGGTCCAGGAGCAGATCGGCGACCCCGGCTCGGAGGACCCGGAGCACGTGGTGCTCCGGCACAACCGGGGCATGCGCCGGGCCACCAAGGTCGACACCGTCGGCGCGGGCTTCGTCGGCGTCTGCGACGGCACCCTCGCCGCCGGGGAGATCGTCGACGCGATCGCCCAGCTGCTCGGCGAGGACGCGGCGCAGCTGCGCGAGCGGGTGCCCGAGTCGCTGCGGCTGCTCACCGAGCAGGGCTTCGTCGAGCCGGTGCGCTGACCCCGGCCGCGACTCCGACCCCGGCCGCGACTCCGGCTCCGGCCCCAACCGCGTCTCCGGCTCCGGCCCCGGCCCGGGGCGTCTCGGGGCCCCGGAGTCCCGGCCGCCCGCGCCCGCCCGACGGTGACGTTGATCACCCGGCGGGTGCGGTGACCTGTGCGGCCCGCCCTCGTTGGGCACGGTGGCCGGGCCGCGGCGCCCAGGGCCGCGCCGAGGCCCGCGCCCGCCCCCCGCTCGGGGTGTCCGCCGTCCGGTCCGCCCGCCGTCCGTCCGGCCCGCCCCCGTCCGGCACGCCCCGGGCGGGGCGTGTTCACCCGCCCGTTCCCCGTGCGTGGCCGGGCGTACTCCGGGTGTCCGCCGCCGGTTGTCCACCGGGTGCCAGGGTGCTGTCCACAAGCTGTGGAAACGCGGGGGAGGACCGGGTGGAGACGCCGACGGCGCTGGTGGGCGGGGCGGTCCTGACGGTCTTCGGGAGCGCGCTGCTGCTCTGGTGCGCCGTGGAACTGCGTCTTCGCCACCGCCTGCGTCGGCGCGGCGTGTCCGCCACCGCGCAGGTGGTGGCCGATCCGGACCGGGTTGGCGCGCTGGACGGCAGCCCGCTGCTGTCCTACCCGGTGGCGGCCCCGGGCGGGGGCGCCGGCGTCGCCGGGACGGTCCGCGAACTGCACCCGGCCGCCGAGCCGGACGGTCCGCACCGCCTGGTGCTGGCCCGGCCGCGGGGCAACACGCCGCTGCGTCGCCCGGCCCGGCTGGCTCCCGGCGCGGCCGTCCGGGTCGCCTACGACCCGCGCCGGCCGGACCGGATGGTGCTGGCCGCGCACGAGGAGCTCCCCTCGCTGCCCGCCGATCTGTTCTGGGCGCTGCTCGCCACGTCCGCCCTGGCCGGCGGTCTGACGCTGCTGGCCCTGGCGCTGCGCTGACCCGCCGGGCCGGGGCGGCGGAGCGCGTCGCCCGGTCGCGGAACGCACTCCTCCGGATCCCCGGACGGGGGCGCCCACCGGCCACGTTGACGGGTTCCGGCCGTTCGGTGAGCGGCCCGCCCGCACCCGGTGACTGGGGCGGTTGCCAGGGAAAGACATGCCCCGGGGCCTGCCATCGGGTTACCGTTCGAGTGGCGTCGGTCGGCCTTGCCGGTGAAAAAGCAGGATCCGTCCGTTTGACAAGGGTGGCCAGGGTACGGTCACACTCCGCTGGTGGAGCCGTCGCGCTGCGGTGGCCCAGGAGTTCTGGTAAACGACCGGGAGAGAAGAGCGAAGGTGTCCCCGAGCAGCGAGACCGCGCACGGCAAGCGACTCGTCATCGTCGAGTCGCCGGCCAAGGCCAAGACGATCAAGGGCTACCTCGGGCCCGGCTACATCGTCGAGGCCAGTGTCGGTCACATCCGCGACCTGCCCGGCACGGCCGCCGAGGTCCCGGACGAGTACACCGGCGAGGTGCGCCGCCTCGGCGTCGACGTGGACCACGACTTCGCTCCGATCTACGTGGTGAACCCGGACAAGAGGTCCCAGGTCACCAAGTTGAAGTCGCTGCTGAAGGAGTCCGACGAGCTCTTCCTCGCCACCGATGAGGACCGCGAGGGCGAGGCCATCGCGTGGCACCTCCAGGAAGTGCTCAAGCCCAAGGTGCCGGTGCACCGGATGGTCTTCCACGAGATCACCAAGGACGCGATCCAGGAGGCCGTGCGCAACCCGCGGCACCTGAACAAGCGCCTGGTCGACGCCCAGGAGACCCGCCGCATCCTGGACCGCCTCTACGGCTACGAGGTCTCCCCCGTGCTGTGGAAGAAGGTCATGCCGAAGCTCTCGGCGGGCCGCGTCCAGTCGGTGGCCACCCGCCTGGTGGTCGAGCGCGAGCGCGAGCGGATCGCCTTCACCTCGGCCTCGTACTGGGACCTGGTCGGCACCTTCGGCACCGGCCGCAGCGCGGCCGACGCGGCCAACCCGGAGTCCTTCGGGGCCCGGCTGGTCTCGGTCGACGGCAAGCGGGTCGCCACCGGCCGCGACTTCGGCCCGGACGGCCGCCTGAAGAGCGCCGCGACCACCCTGCACCTGGACGAGCAGGCCGCCCGCGCGCTGGCCGCCGCGCTGCAGCAGACCGCGTTCGCCGTCCGCAGCGTCGAGTCCAAGCCGTACCGCCGCTCCCCGTACGCGCCGTTCCGCACCACCACGCTGCAGCAGGAGGCCAGCCGCAAGCTGGGCTTCGGCGCGAAGCGGACCATGCAGGTCGCGCAGAAGCTGTACGAGAACGGCTTCATCACCTACATGCGCACCGACTCGACCACGCTGTCGGAGACCGCGGTCACCGCGGCCCGCGCCCAGGTCACCCAGCTGTACGGGGCCGACTACCTGCCGTCCGCGCCGCGCACCTACGCCTCCAAGGTGAAGAACGCGCAGGAGGCGCACGAGGCGATCCGCCCGTCCGGGGACCGCTTCCGCACGCCCGCCGAGACCGGGCTGGGCGGCGACGACTTCCGGCTGTACGAGCTGATCTGGATGCGCACCGTCGCCTCCCAGATGAAGGACGCGGTCGGCCAGTCGGTGACCGTGAAGGTCGGCGGCCGGGCCGCCGACGGGCGGGACGCCGAGTTCTCCGCCTCCGGCAAGATCATCACCTTCCACGGCTTCCTGAAGGCGTACGTCGAGGGCGCCGACGACCCGAACGCCGAGCTGGACGACCGCGAGCGCCGGCTGCCGCAGGTCGCCGAGGGCGACCCGCTGGCCGCCGAGAAGCTCACCCCCGAGGGCCACGCCACCAAGCCGCCGGCCCGCTACACCGAGGCGTCGCTGGTCAAGGAGCTGGAGGACCGGGAGATCGGCCGCCCGTCCACCTACGCCTCGATCATCGACACGATCATCAACCGCAAGTACGTGTTCAAGAAGGGCACCGCCCTGGTGCCGTCCTTCCTGTCCTTCGCGGTGGTCAACCTGCTGGAGAAGCACTTCGGCCGGCTGGTCGACTACGACTTCACCGCGAAGATGGAGGACGACCTCGACCGGATCGCGGCCGGCCAGGCCGAGTCCGTGCCGTGGCTCAAGCGCTTCTACTTCGGCGCGGGCGCGGCGAACGCGGCGGTCGGCGTCGCCGCCGACGCCGGCAACGGCGACGGCGACCACCTCGGCGGCCTGAAGGAGCTCGTCACCGACCTGGGCGCGATCGACGCCCGGGAGATCAGCTCCTTCCCGATCGGCGACGGCATCGTGCTCCGGGTCGGCCGGTTCGGCCCGTACGTCGTGCGGCCCACCCCGGAGGGCGAGACCGAGCAGCGCGCCGACGTCCCCGAGGACCTGCCGCCGGACGAGCTGACCGTCGAGCTGGCCGAGGAGCTGTTCGCCAAGCCCAGCGGCGAGCGCGAGCTCGGCACCGACCCGGTCAGCGGCAACCCGCTGGTCGCCAAGGCCGGCCGGTACGGCCCGTACGTCACCGAGGTGCTGCCCGAGGGCACCCCGAAGACCGGCAAGAACGCCGTCAAGCCGCGCACCGCCTCGCTGTTCAAGTCGATGGACCTGGACACCGTCACGCTGGAGGACGCGCTGAAGCTCCTCTCGCTGCCGCGGGTCGTCGGCACCGACGCCGAGGGCAACGAGATCACCGCGCAGAACGGCCGCTACGGCCCCTACCTCAAGCGCGGCACCGACTCGCGCTCGCTGACCAGCGAGGACCAGCTGCTCTCCATCACCCTGGACGAGGCGCTGGCCGTCTACGCCCAGCCCAAGGCGCGCGGCCGGGCCGCCGCCGCGCCGCCGCTCAAGGAGCTCGGCAACGACCCGGTCAGCGAGCGGCCGGTGGTGGTCAAGGACGGCCGCTTCGGCCCGTACGTGACCGACGGGGAGACCAACGCGACGCTCCGCAAGGACGACGAGGTCGAGACCATCACCCCCGAGCGGGCCTACGAGCTGCTCGCCGAGAAGCGCGCCCGCGGGCCGGTGAAGAAGACCGCCAAGAAGGCCCCGGCGAAGAAGGCCACCGCGACCAAGACCGCGGCCAAGAAGGCGACGGCGACCAAGACCGCCGCCAAGAAGACCGTGGCCAAGAAGACCGCGACCGTGAAGAAGACCGCGGCGAAGAAGACCACCGCCAAGGCCGCGACCGCCCGGGAGACCGGCGCCGCGGACGGCGGTTCCGAGGAGAGCTGACGGACACTCCGTAACGGGCCTGTTCGAATCCGGGCGGGCCCGTTAAGGGCGGGCACCCGCAGTCGCTACGCTGACCGTATGACGAGCGAGGAGCTGCCCCCCACCGCACGCACCGCCGCCCCCGGCCTCCCGGAGGTCGCCCCCGCCGGGACGCCCGGCGAGCGGGCCCGTGCGCTGCTGAGGCTCCGGCCCTACCGGAAACTGTGGACCACCCAGCTGCTCGGCGGGGCCGCCGACCGGCTGGCCGTGCTGGTGCTGGTGCCGCTCACCGTGGTGGCCGCCGCGCTCGGCGGCCAGTTCGGGCACGGCTACCGGGCGCTCGCGCTCGCCGTCGCCGCGGTGTTCGCGGCCCGGCTGCTGGCCACCGTCCTGGTCGGCGCGGCCCTGCTCGGCCCGGTGCACGCGCTGGTCGGCGGCAAGCTCGACCGGCGCTGGAGCCTGCTCGGCGCCGACCTGTTCCGCGCCCTGCTGATCGGCCTGGCCCCCTGGTGGGCGGTCTGGGCGCCCGGCTCGGCGACCTGGCCGCTGCTCGCCACGGCCTTCCTGGCCGGCGCCGCCGAACGGATCTGGACCATCGGCAAGGCCGCCGCCGTGCCCGGCCTGCTGACCGTCCCCGAACAGCCCGGCCCAGCGCCCGCCGCCGCGCTGGACGCCGTCCGCACCCTCGACGCGCGCACCGGCTGGGCCGCGCTGCCGCTGGCCGCCGGCGGGCTGATCGGCCTCACCCTGCTCAACAACGTGCTGGCCGCGATCGGCCTGGAGTGGCTGCACGCGCACCAGCTCACCGCCGCCGCGCTCGGCGCCGCCGCGCTGTTCGCCACCAACGCCGCGCTGCTGTACCTCCAGGAGCTCCCGGCCGGGGCCAGCACCGCCCCGCGCTCCCCGCTGCAGGGCCTGCGCGCCCCCACCGACGCCACGCCCGGCCCCTCGCTGAAGAAGGGCCGCACCGGCTCCGCCCCGTACTTCACCTTCTCGATCGCCGCCGCGTACGCCTCGATGGCCGGCGTCGCCGCGCTCGGCCTGCTCACCGCGGGCGAGCACCTGGCCGGGCCGATCGGCTACGGCCTGCTGGTGCTGGCCGCCGCGGGCGCCCCCGCGATCGGCGTCCGGCTCAGCCGGGCCACCCTGCCCGGCTTGTCCCGCCGCCGGCTGCTCGCGCTCGGCCTGGTCACCTCCGGCGTCGCGCTGATCCTGGCCGGCCTGGTCCTCGACTTCGTCCTGGTGCTGCTGTTCACCGTGCTGGCCGGCCTGGCCGCCGGCGTGGTCATCGCCACCGGGCGCGGCCTGCTCGCCCAGGAGATCGAGGAGATCCGGCTCGGCAAGGTCACCGAGCACCTGTACGCCGTGCTGCGGACCGTGGTCGGCGCCGCGCTGATCGGCATGCCGCTGCTGGCCGCCGCGTACGGGCAGGTCAGCCTCGGCGAGGTCGGCCGCGGCCACTTCACCTTCATCCACGACGGCGCCGCGCTCGCCGTCTCCACCGCCGGGCTGCTCACCCTGGTGCTGGCCGCCGTCGTGCTGCTCAAGACCGACGACCAGCGCGGCGTCGTCCCGTTCGGCCGCGAGCTGGCCCAGGCCGTCCGCGGGCAGGCCGAGACGGCCCCGCACCGCGCCGCCGGCAAGGGCTACTTCATCGCCCTGGAGGGCGGCGACGGCGCCGGCAAGTCCACCCAGGCGCAGGCGCTGGCCGAGTGGATCCGCTCCAAGGGCCACGAGGTCGTGCTCACCCGCGAGCCCGGCGGCTCCCCGATCGGGCAGCGGCTGCGCGCCCTCGTGCTGGACGTCGGCAACACCGGGCTCTCGCACCGGGCCGAGGCGCTGATCTACGCCGCCGACCGGGCCGAGCACGTCGAGAACGTCATCCGCCCGGCGCTGGAGCGCGGCGCGGTCGTCATCACCGACCGGTACATGGACTCCTCCATCGCCTACCAGGGCGCCGGCCGCGACCTGGCCGCCACCGAGGTCGCCCGGATCTCCCGCTGGGCCACCGGCGGGCTCGTCCCCGACCTGACGGTCGTCCTGGACGTCGACCCGACCGCCGCCCGGGACCGCTTCACCGAGGCGCTGGACCGGCTGGAGTCCGAGCCCACCGAGTTCCACCAGCGGGTCCGCTCCGGGTTCCTGGCGCTCGCCGCCGCCGACCCGGCCCGCTACCTGGTCGTCGACGGCAGCCAGACGCCCGCCGTCGTCACCACCTCGATCCGGCACCGGCTCGACCGCGAACTGCCGCTCTCCGGGCAGGAGAAGGCCGCCAAGGCCGAGCAGGAGCGCAAGGCCCGCGAGGAGGCCGCCCGGCGCGCCGCCGAGGCCGAGGCCGCCCGCAAGGCCGCCGAGGAGGCCGAGCGCAAGCGCCTCGAACTGCTGGAGCAGCTGCGCGCCGAGCAGGCCGAGAAGGACCGGCTCGCCGCCGAGGAAGCCGCCCGCGCCGAGGCCGAGGCCGCCCGCAAGGCCGCCGAGGCCGCCCGGATCGCCGCCGAGGCGGAGGCCGCGCGGCGCGCCGAGGAGGACGCCGAGCGGCGGGCCGCGGAAGCCGCCCGGGCCGAGGCGGCGGCGGAGGCCGCGCGCAAGGCCGCCGCGGAGGAGGCCGCCCGGGTCGAGTTCGCCCGGCAGCGCGAGCTGCAGCGGGAGGAGCAGCGGCGGCGTGCCGAGGAGGCGCTGCAGCGGGCGGAGGCCGCTCGGCGGGCCGCCGAGGCGGAGGCGGCCGCGGCGCTGGCGGCGGAGGCTCCTGCCCCGGCTCCGGCCCCGACGCCGGTATCGGTTCCGGCTCCGGCCGACGAGACCGCGGTGCTGCCGAAGGTCGAGGACGGTGCGGCGGCCGGGGCGGACGCGGAGACCACCCGGGAGCTGCCCAGGCCCGCGCCGGCCGCTCCGGCGCCCGCTCCGGCGGTCGACGAGACCGCGGTGCTGCCGGTGGTCGAGGACCGGGACGGTGACGGGGGCCGGGGCGCGGACGTCGAGGAGACGGCGGTGCTGCCCAAGGCGGGCGACCCGACCGCGCGGGTGCCCAAGGGCCTGTTCCGGGACGAGAACGACTCCGCGCAGACCCGCGAGCTGCGGCCCCGGCCCGAGTGGGCGGAGGAGACGCCGCTCGACGACCTGCCCAGTCTGACGGACAGCCTGCTCGGCTCCCGCGAGGAGTGGTCCCGCTGGGAGGCGGACGAGCCCGAGGGCAGGGCGGACGAGCAGCCGAAGAAGGGTGGCTGGCGGCGCCGCAAGGACTGACCGCCCGGGAACGGGACGGAGCGGGGCGCAGCAGCGCGGGGCGGAACTGGGTGTGCGGCGGGGCCGCGACGGGACGGCAGGTGCACTGCCCGCGTCGCGGCCTCGCCGGCGTACGGCCCCTGCCGCGTCCGGGCTGTCGCCGGGCGGGGTTAGGCTCGGCGGGGCGGTGGCAGCGGCGGCAGTGGTGACGAGGAGCGCGGCGTGAGTGTGTGGGACGACCTGGTGGGGCAGGACCGGGTGGTCGAGCAGCTGCAGGCGGCGGCGCGGGCGGCCCGGGCGAGCGTGCTGGCCGGCCGGGGGGAGGCCCCGGCGGGGAACGCCTCGCTGATGACGCACGCCTGGCTGTTCACCGGCCCGCCCGGCGCCGGCCAGGTGACGGCGGCGCGGTCCTTTGCGGCGGCGCTCCAGTGCACCAGCCCGGACTTGGAACTGGGCGGCGTGCCGGGCTGCGGGTTCTGCGACGGCTGCCACACCGTGCTGTCGGGCAGCCACGCGGACGTGAAGCAGGTGCGCACCGACGGCCTGTCGATCGGCGTCGGCGACATGCGCGACCTGGTGCTGCGGGCGGCGAGCTACCCGACCGGCGGCCGCTGGTCGGTGATCCTGGTGGACGCCGCGCACCGGCTGACCGAGGCGGCGGCGAACGCGCTGCTCAAGGGCGTCGAGGAGCCCTCGCCGCGGACGGTGTGGCTGCTGTGCGCCCCGTCCGTGCAGGACGTGCTGCCGACGATCCGCTCGCGCTGCCGGCTGCTGGTGCTGCGCACGCCCGCCGCCGAGGCGGTCGCCGACATGCTGGTGCGCCGGGACGGGGTGGAACCGGAGGCGGCCCGGCTGGCGGCGCTGGCCGGGCAGGGCGACATCGACCGCTCGCGGCGCCTCGCGGTGGACGAGCAGGCCCGGTCGCGGCGGGCCGAGGTGCTGCGGATCCCGCTCGAGGTGGCCGACCTGGGCGGCTGCCTGGCGGCCGCCCAGCGGCTGGTGGACACCGCGAAGGCGGACGCCGAGGCGCTGGTCGAGACCCAGGACGCCCGGGAGACCGAGGACCTGCGGGCCGCGTACGGCGCCGCGGAGGGCAGCCGGGCGCCGCGCGGCATGGCCGGGGCGGTGAAGGAGCTGGAGAAGCGGCAGAAGAGCCGGGCCACCCGCACCCGCCGCGAGACGCTGAACGTGGCGCTGGGCGACCTGCTGGGCTTCTACCGGGACGTGCTGGCCCTGCAGCTCGGCGCGGGCGGGGCGCTGGCCAACGACGACCAGCGGCCGGCGCTGCAGCGGGTCGCGGGCCAGGGCGCGGCGGAGAACACGCTGCGCCGGATCGAGGCGGTGCTGGCCTGCCGCCGGGCGCTGGAGCGGAACGTGGACCCGCTGCTGGCGGTGGAGGCGATGACGGTGGCGCTGCGGGCGGGCTGAGCGCGGGCTGCGGGCGGGCTGGGTCCTGCTCCCCGCCGCGGCGTCCGGCCGTCGCTCGTTCGAGTGAACGTGTGCGGACGCCCGTACCGCCCCCGGGCGAGCGGGCACCCGGTCTTGCACCCTGTGCACTGACCACGCGCCAGCGTCCGGCGGCCGGTCCTTCCCCGAGGTGGTGCGTCCCCATGCCCCGTTCGCTCCTCGTCCTGTCGTTGCTGGTGGCCGCGGTGGCGGGCAGCTGGCTGGCCCGTTCGGCGATGGTGCGCTGGCGGGACCTGCGGGCCGCGCAGAGGTACGAGCTGGCGGCGGAGGCGCGGCCGGTGCTGGTGCGGGCGGGGGCGGCGGCGCTGTGCCTGACGTGCGTGAGCGCGCTGGGGGTGGCGGTGCTGCTGGGGGAGCGGGGCGGGCCGGTCCGGGCGGTCGCGGCGGAGGCCGGGAGCGCGGACCGGGCCGTGGTGCCGGCCCCGACCGCGTCCTCCTCCGGCCCGGCACCCGTGTCCTCGCCCTTGCCCTCGTCCGCCGCCCCGGTGGCTTTCGCCGGTGCGGGCCGGGTGGCGGGCGGGGAGCTGATGCAGGGGGCGGTGCCCGGTCCGGACGGGCGGGCGCGGACGGTGCGGGTGTGGCTGCCGGCCGAGTACGGGAAGAACCCGGCGGACCGGTTCCCGGTGATCGTGCTGCACTCCGGGACACCCGGACACACCGCCGACACCGACCTGCCGGACGTGTTCGACGGCGTGGCGTCGGCGGTGCAGCAGGGCAAGGCGCGCCCGTTCGTGGTGGTCGCCCCCGAGGCGCCCGGCGGCACCGGCCACCCCTGCGACCTGGTCGCGGCCGCCCCGCAGGCCGTCGCGGACGACGCGGCGCTGCGCGCGGCCGTCGGCACGGCCTTCCGCACCCTGCCGGCCGGTCCGGGCGGCTGGAGCGTGCTCGGCGTGGACGGCGGCGCCCCCTGCGCGGCCGCGGCCGGGCTGGCCCGCCCGGACCTGTACGGGGCGGCCGCGGCGGTCTCCGGCCGGTACGACGCGAAGGCGCTGGCCGGGGCGGCGGCGGAATCCCCCGGGGCGGTGGCGCCGCGGCTGCTGCTGGCCGCCGCGAAGCGGGACACCGACGCGCTGGCCTCCGGGCGGGCGGTGCAGGCGGCGCTGCGGGACGCCAAGTCGCCTGCCCAGGTGCGCACTTCGGAGGTGGTGCAGGACTACACGCCGGAGCGGGAGCGGCTGCGGCTGGTGCGGGTCGCGGTGCAGTACCTGGCGGAGCAACTGGCCAAGTAGCGGGTGGGGGCGGGCCGTCCCGGGTGGGGGCGGTCCGTTCGGGGTGGGGACGGTCCGTTCGGGGTGGGGACGGTCCGTCCGGGGCGGGGCTGGGCCGTTCGGTGCGGGAGTGTGCTGCGATCGGCGGTGCGGCGGTCGGCCGGGCGGGGTGGTGGCCGGGGCGAGTCGCCGGGCGTGGCGGTGCTGCCCGCTAGGCTCGGCCTCCCGGTGTCGGCCCCGGCCGCCGCGCCGTTTCCCAGGGGAGAGGATCCACCGCCATGAGAGTCGCCCGGTCCCGTCGGACGGCGTCCGCCGCCGCGCTGGCCGCCGCCGTTTCGCTGCTGCTGGCGGGCTGCACCTCCGGGCACCCGACCTCCGCCGGCACGCCGTCCGGCTCCCCGGGCAGCTCGACGGACAGCGTGCCGGGCGGTGTGCCGGGCAGCCCGGCCCCGTCCGGGGCGACCCCGCTGGAGCCGCTGCCGACCGAGCAGCCGGCCGCCCTCGCCCCGTACTACGCACAGAAGTTGAGCTGGAAGGCGTGCGACTCCGGGTTCGAGTGCACCACCTTCAAGGTGCCGCTGGACTACGCGCACCCCGGGGACGGGCACGACGTGGAGCTGTCCGCGGTCCGCAAGCCCGCGGGCGACGCGTCGCACCGGATCGGCTCGCTGCTGCTCAACCCGGGCGGTCCGGGCGGGTCGGCGATCGACTACGCGGAACGGGTCGCGGCGCGCTACGACGCGGGCGTCCGGGCCGGCTACGACCTGGTGGGCTTCGACCCGCGCGGGGTCGGGCGCTCGGCGCCGATCACCTGCCTGACCGGTCCGCGGATGGACGCCTACACCGCCACCGACCTGACCCCCGACGACCAGGGCGAGGTCGACGCGGTGGTGGCCGCCGACCGGGAGTTCGCGAACGGCTGCCGGGCCGAGGCGGGCGACCTGCTGGGCCACGTCTCCACGGTGGAGGCGGCCCGCGACATGGACGTGCTGCGGCAGCTGGTCGGCGACCGGAAGCTCAACTACGTCGGCAAGTCGTACGGCACCTTCCTGGGCGCGATGTACGCGGGCCTGTTCCCGGGCAAGGTCGGCAAGGTCGTGCTGGACGGCGCGATGGACCCCGCGCTGGACGCCGCCACCGGCAACATCACCCAGGCCGGCGGCTTCGAGACCGCCTGGACGGCCTTCGCCGAGGACTGCGCCAAGCGGGACGACTGCCCCGTCGGCCACAGCGTGAAGGAGGCCGGGGACAAGCTCACCGCGCTGTTCGCGCAACTCGACGCGAAGCCGCTGCCGACCGAGCAGAACCGCCCGCTGACCGAGCCCCAGGCACTCACCGGCGTCGCCCAGGCGATGTACTCCCAGTCGATGTGGCCCTACCTGCGCGAGGCGCTGACCACCGCCGGGGCGGGCGACGGCAGCGGGCTGCTCAAGCTCGCCGACAGCTACTACGGGCGCGACAGCGACGGCAGCTACGACAACCTGATGTACGCCAACATGGCGGTCAACTGCCTCGACCTGCCCGCCCCGTTCGCCGACCCGGCCGCGGTCACCGCGGCCGTCCCCGCCTTCGAGAAGGCCGCCCCGCACTTCGGCCGCGACATGGCCTGGATGGCGCTCGGCTGCGCCTACTGGCCGGACAGGGCCACCGGCGCCCCGCACACCGTGCGCGCCGCCGGGTCCGACCCGATCGTGGTCGTCGGCACCACCCGCGACCCGGCCACCCCGTACGCCTGGGCGAAGTCGCTGGCCGGGCAGCTGGAGAACGGGCGGCTGCTCACCTACGAGGGCGACGGGCACACCGCCTACCAGCGGCAGAACGCCTGCATCGACAACGCGATCAACGACTACCTGCTCGGCGGGGAGGCCCCCGCGAACGGGAAGACCTGCAAGAACTGACCCGCGGGCCCTTCCGGGGTCCCTCCGGGGTCCCTCCGGGGTCCTCCCGGTGTCCTTCCGGGGCCCTTCCGGGGATCAGGCGGGTGTCAGGAGTGTTCCTGGCCGAAGGGGCTGGCAGCTACCATGGCGCAGCCCCTTCGGCGTTCCCGCCCGCACACCCCACCGGCGTCCCCGCCCGCCCGTTTCCTGGAGACCGCAGTGCTCGGAGTCCACGACCTGGCCACCTACGTCCTCGGCGCACTGGTCATCGTCCTGCTGCCCGGACCCAACTCCCTCTACGTGCTCTCCGTCGCCGCCCGCAAGGGCGTCCGCACCGGCTACCGCGCGGCCTGCGGCGTCTTCCTCGGCGACCTCACCCTGATCAGCCTCACCTCCCTCGGCGCGGCCTCCCTGCTCCGGGCCAACCCGGCGGTCTTCGCGGTGGTCAAGTTCGGCGGCGCCGCCTACCTGCTGTGGATCGGCTACGGCATGCTGCGCGCCGCCCGGCGGATGTGGCGCGAACGGGCCCTGGCCGCGGGCGCCGCCGAGGAGGCCCCCGCCGAGGACGGCGAGCGGCCGTTCCGCCGCGCCCTAGTCATCAGCCTGTTCAACCCCAAGGCGATCCTCTTCCTGCTCTCCTTCTTCACCCAGTTCGTCGACCCCTCCTACGGCGCCCCCGTCCTCTCCTTCGCCCTCCTCGGCGCCGTCCTGCAGACCTTCTCCTTCCTCTACCTCTCCCTGCTGATCTTCACCGGCACCACCCTCGCCAACGCCTTCCGCCGCCGCAAGCGCCTCTCCGCCGGCCTCACCTCCTCCGTCGCCGTCCTCTTCGCCGGCTTCGCCGCCAAGCTCGCCGTCTCCTCCGCCTGACCCCGCCCGTCCCGCCCACCGGCCGCCCGCAGACCGCCGCGTACGGATCACCCCCGGAAACTGTGTAGACTGGCGCGCGTTGCCGATGCGACCCTTGCCCCTGCGGGCCGGGTCACCGGCAGCGGTGCCGCCTTAGCTCAGTTGGCCAGAGCAACGCACTCGTAATGCGTAGGTCATGGGTTCGAATCCCATAGGCGGCTCGGCGTTTGACCTGCAGACTCTTTCGAGAGTGCGCAGGTCATTTTGCTTTCCAGTGGCAGTTCTAGTTGCCATTGCCTGCCTCAACCCCACAGCGCGTCCCCCATCTTCGAGGCCGCATCGGCCGCCAGTGCGGACGCCACGTGGGTGTAGCGGGTCATCATCCGCATCGACGAGTGACCCAGGATCTCCATCACCACTCGCGGGTTCACCCCGCTCTCGATGAGCAGTGTCCCGGCGGTGTGCCGGCCGTCGTGGACCCGGGCGTCACGAAGACCGGCTGCGGTGAGGATGTCCTTCCACTCCTCCCAGTCCGCACGAGGGTCGATCATCTTCCCGTCCGGCTGGGCGAACACCAGGTCGTTCTCCTCCCACAGCTCCCCGGCCGCCATCCGCTCGCGCAGCTGGGCAGCGCGGTGCGCTCGCAGGATCGGCACCAGGGGCGGGGGGATCGGCACGATCCGCTTGTTCTTCCCCTTCGGCTCCCGGAAGACCAGACCACCGCCCGTACGCTCCGGGCACACCTTGGCGTGCGCGGCGCAGCCCTTCGGGCACGGTTTCGGGCACCCGTTCTTCAGCTTCGCGTGCTGCTTGCAGGTGGGCTTGCAGCCCTTCCTGTGGTGCTTCTCGCCGCAGGCGTGCGGGTCTTCGCAGCCGTGCCGCCACGTGAGCCGCTGCAGCTGCCACCACACCTTGATCACGCTCGTGTCGAGGTCGATGTACTGCCAGCGCAGGCCGAGCGCCTCTCCCTGCCGCAGGCCCTCGGCGAGTGCGACGGACCAGCGGGCGCCGTTGCGCCGCTTATCGGCCTCGACCAGGACGGCCCTGGTTTCCTCCCGGCTGAACGGTTCGATCTCTGTCTCGACCGCCGTTGGCGCGTCGATGAGCGTTGCCACGTTCCGGGTGACGATCTCCCGCTGCATTGCCACCCGAAGTGCACGGGAGACGATCCGGTGCGTCTTCAAGACGGTGCCCGATGCCAGGGCGCGCTGCAGCATGCCCAGGTACAGGGCATCGAGGTGCTCGGGCGTGAGCTTGTCCACCCGGTGCTTGCCGATGCCAGGGAAGACGTACAGGCGACACTTCGACCAGTAGTCATCCAGCGTCCGGGGCGCCATCGAGCCGTCGGCGACCTTCCGCGCGCATGCAGTTTCAAGCCACGTGGTGATCCACTGCTCAACCGTCGGCGGCCGGCCTGCCTTGCGGACCTTGCTCGCCGCCCGGAGCTTCTCCAACTCCTTGACCTTGGCCCGCACCGTAGCTTCGTCCGAGCTCATGCGGTGCCGACGGTCCGGGCTGCCGTTCGGCTTCGTGCCGACGGTCACCCAGCCGTGCCACTTCCCGTCGGCCTCGGAGAAGTAGACCGACGACTCACCATTCGCCCGCCGGCCACTCACCCCGCACGCCCCGGTCGACCGGGCGGGAGAAAGCCGCGCTTGCGGGCTGTGTTGATCCATCGCCGTGCTGTGCCCAGTGGGGCACCCGTCTGTTCGGCAATCACCGGACCGGGGGCCCCGCCGCGGGCGGCGTGCCAGCGGTAGACGTCGGCTAGTGCACGCAGGAACTCGTCGGTGATCTGGCCTTGAGGATTCTCCAACGGGGCGGGTTCCGCCTGTTCGCCGACGACCATCGAGATGGTGACTGGGATGCTCTCTGCTTCGAAGAACTCCACGAGGGTATCGAGGCTCGGCTCTGGCCCCACCACACGCTCAGTGAGTACCTCGTGGAAGTCGCGGTTCATCAGGGTCTCGATACGCGCAAAGGGGAAGCGACTCCAGGCGTGGACGCTGATCGGCTTCTCGCTATCCATGAGAGCCAAGTGCGTGTTCAGCCGGTCGGCTTCGTCTCCTTCGGTCACGCGAAGTTGCAGGTAGACGGTCCGTTCTTCTTCTGGGCTGTGGGCGCGAACCCATCCGCCGGGCGCTACGCGCAGGGACCACTGCTGAAGCTCAAGCATTCCCTCAGAGTGCCAGCGAGTAGGCGGTTGCGCAACCACAGTGCATAGCCATGATGGCCTTGCGCGACCGATAGCGAGCCGCTACGGTTTGATGCATAGCCGCGATGGCTATGCATCAAGCCTAGTGGAGCATGCATGTCCCGAATCCTTTACCGGGCAGGCGAGGTTGCCGAGCAGCTGGGCGTCGGCCTGACCACCGCTAAAGCCCTGATCGGCTCCGGCGAACTCCGGAGCATCAAGATCGGCCGCTCGCGCCGCGTCCCCGACGATGCGCTGCGCGAGTTCGTTCGTCGACTGGACGCCGAGCAGAACGGCCAGGCCGCGGCCTGAAACGCGAACGGCCCCCAGCAGGACGGCAATCCCGCTGGAGACCACGAAGCACCCCACCGTCCATCCCTGAACAGCCGAACGGCGGCGCGGGCCCTACACCCGTTGCGCCGCCGTCAAGGAGCTTCCCATGCACCGTACTGCTCGTCCCCGCGTGAGCACCAGCCAGTCCGCCCTGATCGCCCTCGGGGGTGACCATGCCTGGCACGACGCCGACCGGCGCACCACCAGCACCACCATCGAGCAGTGCGCGGCCAACGCCGCCGCCCTCCCCCCGGCCCCCGCCGGGCCGTTCACCGGCCTGCAGCTCGAAGGCGGAGAGTGCGTCAACTGCCGCACCGACAACGGCCCCGACGTCGAGATGCGGGACCACTCGATCACCCTTGACGGCGACGTCCTGCGGGCCTGCTACCCCGCCTGCCCGCCCCCGGCCGAGCTGCTGCCCGCGGGCCTGGCCCGTGCCGAAGCCGCCATCCGGTACGCGCTCACCGACGCCCCGGACCGCCACGCCAGGCGCCGGATCGCCACCCAGCTCGTCATCGCCGTCGTCGAGGAGACCGAACTCGCCGAGTCCAGCCCCGGCCGGAACACATGGCCCGCCGCGCACCGGGCCTCCTCGCCGTTCTACCTCATCGCCTGCGACCTGACCGGCGAGACGATCCGCCGCCACGTCGAGGGCGCGCAGATGGACGGCATCAGCGCCGCCGACGCCGCCAAGGAGATGCGGCGCGGCCTGCTCGCGGCCTGCAACCTCTACACCGCCGAGCACACGGACCCCGAGCTGTTCGGCGAAAGCTGATGACGCCCCGGCCATGGAACTGAGCCCCGTCATCACCGACGCATTCGTCCTCCACCTCGAACACCACCTGTTCGACCGGTGGACCGCCGAGCAGGATGCCGCCGAAGCCGCCGCGTGGGAGCCGGTCCGCCAGCGGCTCGCCGCACTTCGCGGCCAGCCCACGCTCACCGAACTCGCCGAGCGCCAGCGGCTTCCGCCGCCCACGCGCCTCAAGCCCACCCCGGGTTGGCCGCCCATCGCCATCCCAGGTCAGCCCGGCAGGTACCTCACCCTCGACCAAGACAGGCAAGACGCAGCGTGACCGTCACCGACGAAGAAGCCACACGGTGGTTCGCCGGGGAGGACTTCCCCGACGAGCCGCCCGAGGGCGGCCCTCATGAGCCAGAAGCGCCCAGTCTCTTCCGGCCAGGCGGCGCGTTCTTCCACAACGTCCCTGACATCCCAGCGGCCGTCTGGGGCACCGGGAGCGACGTCCTATGGGCCGAAGGCGAGGCCCTACTCATCGCAGCGCCTCAAGGTGTCGGCAAGACCACGCTGGCACACCAGCTGATCAGGGCCCGACTCGGCCTGCAGGAGAGCGTGCTCGGCTACCCCGTCCAGCCCGGCAAGCGAGTTCTCCTGCTGGCCATGGACCGCCCCGCGCAGACCCGGCGTGCCGGAAGCCGGATCTTCGCCAAAGACGATCTCGCCTTCCTGAACGAGCACTTGGTCATCTGGGAAGGACCGCCACCGTACGACATGGCCAAACGCACGGACATCCTCGCGCTCATGTGTGCAAGGGCGGACGCGGACACGGTGGTCATCGACTCGATCAAGGACGGTGCCATCGGCCTCTCGGACGACGCTGTCGGCGCTGGCTACAACAGGGCCCGACAAAGGGCCCTCGCCGAAGGCGTCCAGGTGCTGGAGAACCACCACCTGGTGAAGCGGGGACCAAACGGTGCCGCCCCCAACACCATGGCGGACATCTACGGGTCGACGTGGATCACCTCGGGCACCGGTTCTGTGATCTTGCTGTGGGGCGAGGCTGGTGACCCCGTGGTGACCTTCCGGCACCTCAAGCAGCCGATGGACGAAGTCGGCCCCCTGCGGCTTGTCCACGACCA
Source organism: Kitasatospora sp. NPDC057198 (assembly GCF_042670125.1). Classification (NCBI taxonomy): domain Bacteria; kingdom Bacillati; phylum Actinomycetota; class Actinomycetes; order Kitasatosporales; family Streptomycetaceae; genus Kitasatospora; species Kitasatospora sp. NPDC057198. The sequence continues at coordinate 39,118 of NZ_JBHUWH010000001.1, forward strand.
TGCAGCCGGGACAACCACGGTCGCGCAGGTGGCTGACCTGTTCGACCTGATCCGGGCCAACGGGGTCAACGGCCTGACAGCAGCTCAGGCCGCCGAAACCCTCTTCGAGACCAAGAACCCCAGCCCGGCCCAGCGAGAGAAAGCGCGCCGACGGCTGGAGAAGCAGACCGAGGCCGGGTACCTCACCCGGGTGGACGGCACGACGAAGAACACCCCGGCCCGCTACTTCCTCCGTCTCGCCAACCTCGGGAGGTAGCTCACGCAGCTTCACGAACAGGTTCACGCACCGGTTTGACCGTGAAGCCTCACGCACAGCCGTCAAGCTTCACGCCAGAGCCAAAACGGCAGGTCACAGCTTCACGTCCAGGTTCACGACGCTCACACGCCCAGGTTCACGATCTCTCCCCCCTCTATAGAGGGGGAGAGCGTGAGCGACCCCCAGAGAACCCCCGAGTGCCAGCGGATCCAGAGCCCAGCAGCCAGGGCGTTCCACCGCAACTCCCAGCCATCACCGAACTGGCACCTCGTGCGCGCGACCGGTCCCGACGCCCGTCGCGTGTAGGCGCGCGTACATGTACGAAGGACAACCCTCATGCCCGACACCCCCACCGCCCCCACCAACCTGCCGTCCCGTGGCGGCCGGCACTACCCCGGACGCAACGACCTCGACCGCGCGAACGCCAGCCTCCGCCGCGAGATCGCCAAGGTGTTCCGCGACCACGACCCCGCCACATCCGCGAAGGCCGCCGACCTGGTCGCCGAGGTCGTCGCCGCGATCGACGCCGTCACCGCCAAGGCCCGCAAGGCGCAGGAGAACTCTGCCGTTCACCAGGCCGAGATGCGCAAGCTCGAAGCGAACGTCGCCCGCCTGCAGCGTAAGGCCACCCGCCAAGGGCGCCCGATGAACCTGGCTCCGTTCGACGGGCCCCGCGGTGGCGACGCCGCCTGACAGCCTGCTGCAGGCGGACGGCAGCGTCCTCGTCCCGCCTGACGTCGCACGGGAGCTGCTGCGGCCCCTGGTGCTTGGCTTGGCGGCCCGCTGCCGGGCCGACGGCACTGCACTCAGCCCGCGTGCCGTCCGCCTGCTGCACGCCCTTCACAACTCCGCTGAGCACCACCCCAGTTCCGCTGACGGAACTCCCGCACCCGTACCTGCCACGGTGGAACTGACCGCACCCGAGGCCGCGGAACTCCTGGCCTGCAGCCCCGAGTACGTGCGGCGCCTCGCCCGGACCGGCCGGCTCGTTGGCCGCCGCGCCGGCTGGGCCTGGCTCATCAACCGCGACTCCCTCGACACCTACCGCCACGGAGCACACCATGCCCACCCCGCCCACACAGGCTGACCGTCTCGCCGCCCGCCAGCGCGAGATCGAGGCCGACCTCGAAGTCGCCCGCCAGCGCGCCGAAGACCGCGAGGAAGCCCTCGCGGAGTACCGCAAGCAGTGCGAGGAAGGCGCCGCGGCCGTCGGCGCCATCGTCCAGGCACGCCGAGAAGCACGGAGGAACCCGTGAGCACCGAGACGCCCGACCAGATCACTGCCGTCGCCGAGCAGGAAGTCGCCGAGGCCGAGCAGCTGCTCGCGGCCCTCGAAGACCGCGTGCGGGGCGGTGACGAGAGCGTGACCGCCGAGCAGGTCGAGGGGGCCCGCGGTCTGCGTCGCTTCGCCCAACTCCGTCGTGAGGCTGCCCAGTGGAAGGCCGAGGCCGCCCGCAAGGCCGAGGCCAACGCCGAGACGGCGCGGCGCCGTGACGCCTTCCTCGCCTCCGTCGCCGACTGCACCCCGGAGGCCATCCAGGCCGCAGCCAAGCGCGCCGAGGAGGCCCTGTTCGACCTGCTGCAGCTGGCCGACCGGCGCAACCTTGCCATCCAGGCGGCCGTGCCGCAGCTGGCCGCCCACCTGTGCGTCGACTCCGACCTTGCCGTCAGCGGCAGCTACGAACACGGCACGGTCACCGTCGACGGGACCGTGTACGCGCCCATCGGTGGGCAGTCGATCGTCGACCGGGCGATGAATGGCGCCGCTACCCGGCACATGTACGCCGACCAGGGCCGCCGTACGGGCTGATCTGCCGACGATGCGCGCCCGGCTGCCACCACGGCGGCCGGGCGCATTGCTGCTGTTGGCCCCGTCGCGCCCTCCTGGGGAGCGTCGGGGCCCGCGCCTGGCGGGCCGGTACTACATGGCGGGCCCGCTCCCGGCGAGCCTCGGGGTTCCCGGCCGCACCTGGCGGCCGAAGCGTTACGGTGGCGCCCTGCACCAACCGGAGGAGGAAGTACATGGCGGATCCCACGACCTGCCGCGTCTGCGGCGCGCTGGTCGACAACTACGCCCGGCACCGCACCTGGCACGAGGCCCTCGAAGAGCGGCTTCCGGGCCTGGAGGCCACGGCCGAGCGCATCCGCGACGAGAAGCGCGCTTCCCAGAGCAACAAGCTCCACGGTTTCTAGCGGGCTCCACCGGCCTGCTCTCGGTGCGGTTTCCGGGGCAGGCCGGTCTCGCCGGCCAGCTCGCGCACCCGCACGCTACTCATCAACTCAACACCGGTTGCTGCCAGTTTCCGTTCGGCTGGGAATCCGCGAACCGCTGCGGCTCTGGGTATGCCCGCGCCATGCTGTGTCCACCAACCAGCAGAGGAGAGCGGCGAGATGAAGCTGCGGATGCTCGGCACCACCTCCAGCGACGGCAAGTGCCCCACCCTGTACGAGGTAGAGGAGACCGGCGACATCGTGGTCCAGGGCTACCGGCTCACTGACCCCGAGGCGCTCGACCAGCTCAAGGACGTGCTGCCGGGCGAGACCTTCGTCGTTGTCCCACGCGCCCTGCTGACCGACCACGGGCCCAAGGACTGACTATGCCGGAGTTCATCACCGACGAGCAGTTCGACCACTTCTTCGGCGACGGCTTCTCCTGCGAGGCATGGCGGTTGGAGAGCCGCCGCGGGTACGCCTCGGACCGTGAGGACGCCGCTTACCAGCAGTGGGTCCGGGGCGAGGACCCTGCCGTCGACCCGGGGCGGCCGTGGTGCCGGAACATCTCCGCCCAGGTCGCCGTCGGCAAGGCGATCCGGCGGGTGCGGATCGCCGACGAGCCGATCGCCGAAGGGCAGGCGTACCTCCTGGCGACCGGCTGGGCCAACGTCCTGGCCGGCGAGGACATCAGGCACCTGACCCGCGCCGCTGCCGACGAACTTGGTCTTCCCATGCGGGACTTCTGGTTGTTCGACTCCGCAACCGTCCTGGAGCTGCACTTCGACCAGCAGGACAACTACCTCGGCACCGAGCTGATCGAAGACCCGGCCGCGGTCGCGGAGGCATGTCGGATCCGGGACTTGGCGTGGCCGCGCGCAGTCGTCCGCGCCGAGTTCGCCGCCCGAGTACTCTCCGGGGCGTGAGCACCGACTACCAGCGGGCCCGTGAGGCTCTTGGCAAGCGCCTGCACCAACTGCGCGGCGAAGCCGGCCTCACAGGCCGCCAGCTCGCCGCCGCGCTCGGGTGGGCGCACTCGAAGATCAGCAAGCTAGAGAACGGCCAGCAGACCGCCACCGCAGCCGACTTGACCGCTTGGGCGGAGGCCACCGGGCAACCCGGGGCCGCCGCCTCGCTGGTGGCGGACCTGCGGGGCCTGGAGACGAACTACCAGTCGTGGCGCCGGCGGCTAGCGAAGGGCCACCAACCGATTCAGGAAGCGATCCGGAAGGCCGAGCAGGTGGTCGGGCACACCCGCGCCTACGAGCCGCTCACCGTGCCCGGACTGCTGCAGACCCCGGAGTACGCACGCGCGGTGTTCGCCGCGAACGCGGTACTGCACCAGTCGCCGCGCGACACCGACGCTGCGGTCATGGAACGGATGCGCCGCCAGGAAGCCCTGTACCAACCGGGGAAGCGGTTCGAGTTCATCGTCTCCGAAGCCGCGCTGCGCTCACTGATCTGCCCGCGCGAGGCGATGGTCGCCCAGGTCTACCGACTGGCCGGCGCGATCGGCCTGCCGAACGTCTCTCTTGGGATCATCCCGTTCGCAACCCAACTCACCCTCGGGCTCAGGCACTCGTTCTGGATTCAGGACGACCAGTACGTGACCGTCGAAACCATCAGCGCCGAGCAGTATCTCGACAGCCCGACGGACGTCGCCCTGTATCTGCGGGCCTGGGAGATGTACCAGGCAGTGGCCGTGTTCGGAACCGAGGCCCATCGGCTGCTGTCATCCGTGGCCTTGTTGCTGGCTGCGTGAGAAGCGCCGAGAAACCCGCCGAACCGCACGAGAAGCAGCGAGAAACACGCAGGTCGGCCGCGGAACCTCGCGGGTACCTTCCAGGTATCCCGTTCCATTCGTAGCGGAGGTTCCACATGCTTCCCAGCCTCGTGCCCCGGCTATCGTCCGCAACTCCGGTGGCTCCGACCAACTCCGGTGTGACCGTGTCGATCCCGGGCGTCATGGCCGAGCGCACCTGCCCCACCGTGGAGGCCGCCGGCCGAACGCTGTGGGCCACACTTCGGGCACTGCCCCTGGGCTGGGATCAGGCCGAGGCGTACCGGGTGCTGCTGCACGACCCCGGCCTGATGGAGATGCACCTTGCCCGGGGTCCGCAGCGGCTCGCGTTCACGCTCGACGGCCGCACCCGCGAGGTGCATCTCGCAATCACCGTATGACCGCCCGCCAGCAGGTCGAGCCGGAGCCAGAGCCTGAATTGGCGCTTGGGTACTGCCTGCGGTGCGGCAGCTACACCCGCGGTGAGTACGTCGGACAGATCAACAGCTACGCGGAGGCGATCCGCAATCACCCGGGTTGCCAGCTTGATGATCGGCCGGTGCTTCAGCATCGCACTGATCGCTGAGCTGTTCGGCTTCTTGTGCTTTTCGAGCTTTCTCGGCGAGGACCCGCGCCATCGCCGGGGCAAGGATCGGCCTGAGAATCGCGCAGAGTTCAGGCGATGGCGGGGGTGCGGCGTCGGCGATACGGCGGGCAGCCGCCACACCCTCTGGGCCCAGGATGCGTAGACGTTCTTCACGAGTAGCCATGCCCCCTCAACGCGCGTCAGCTACTCAGGGAAGTAACACCTCGACATCATCAAGGCCAACACCTACCCAACTTCGAACCGACGGTAGTAGCGGGATGCAGTCGCTTGACTCACCCCCGTCTTGGCTGCGGCTTGGCGCGTCGAGTCACCACGTCGCCAGCAGCCATGCAAGACGATCAGCGCGGCGGTGGAAAGGCTTCGTTGAGCCTGACTCACCTGACTCACCCTGCCTGACTCACCCAGCTCCGGCCCGCCCTGCGGCGGCATCACCGTGCGCCAGGTGAAGGGCCCGGCCAGCACCCGGGCGATGGCGTCAGCGAGGCCGCCCCTACTGATCGGCGCCGCGGTCATCGGTCGACCTCTGCGGCCTGCAGCTCGGCCAGCTGTCGGGCGATGGCTCGGATACGGACCGCGTGAGCCGCGATCTCGTCGGCGAGCTGGTACAGGGCCGTGTCCGTCCGGAAGCTGAAGTAGTCGTACGCGAGCTTGACCGCCACTGCGGGACCGTGGTCGGTGTCCTGCGTGGCGAACGGGTAGCTGGCGAACAGCAGGTGCGCCAGCTCGGCCGGGCCGCGCTCGGTGTGTACGAGGAGTTCGGTGTTCTCGCTGACGTGGCCGAGGTCGACCAGCTGCTCGCCGTCCTCGTGGCGGCCCGCGCACCAGGACGGGCAGGTGACCGCGACGGGGCCGCGGTCGCTGGTCTGAACGGTGATGGGCCGCTGGTCGGGCAGGGCGGGGGTAGGGTCGTGCGTCATGGGTTGGGCTCCTACGTGAGAGGCGTCCGGTCCTAGGCGCTGTCTGGTGGTGACACACCGGGCGGCGCTGTTCTGTCTGTGCGGAGGACCGGGCGGAGCCCGAGCAGTTGCAGTTGCATTCGTAGTTGCGGTTCGTCCTCGGTCGAGAACGGTCAGGGAGGTCGGAAAAGCCCTCTGACCAGGTGATACGGTCTCTGGTGACCCGTTGCGACCTTTGGCCCGAGAAACTCGTAATGCGTAGGTCATGGGTTCGAATCCCATAGGCGGCTCAGTGAAGGCCCAGGTCGGATAGTCGCTGACCTGGGCCTTTTTGGTGTTCTCCCGGCGGCTGGGTGGGGACCTTGCGGGCCGGCCCGCTTTTCAGGGAGGGGTGGTGCTCCCCGGTGGGGGCCTCTCACTTCTCGGTGAGGAAGTCCTCCCAGGTGCGGGTCCCGTACGCGTTCTGGGGGGCGGTGAGGGCGCCCGCGCGCAGGGTGCGGCCGGTGCGGCCGGGGAGGTGGAGGGGGAGGACCGGGCGGCGGCGGCCGCGGGCGCGCAGCCAGTCGGCGGCGAGTTCGGTGGCGGGGCGGGTCTCGGGGCCGGCGAAGTCGGGGGCGTGGCCGGCGGGTTCGGCGAGGGCGAGTTCGACCAGGCGGGCGGCGACCTCGGCGGGGTGGACGGGCTGGACGGGGGTGCGGGAGGGCATGGGGAGGACGGGGAGCTTGGCGAGGGGGGTGAGCATGCCGTCGAGGAGCTGGGGGAACTGGGTGGCGCGCAGGTTGGTCCAGCCGAGGCCGGACGCGGCGAGGAGTTCCTCCCCCTGGAGCTTGATCCGGTAGTAGCGCATCGGGACCCGGTCGACGCCGACGATGGAGATGTTGACGACGTGCCGGACCCCGGCCCGCCGGGCGGCCTCCAGCAGGTGGCGGAGGGCGGGCAGGTCGTGCTTCGGGTGCCGCGGGTCGCTGGCGCAGTGGATCACGGCGTCGGCGCCGGCCAGTGCCGCGTCCAGGCCGGTGCCGGTGGTGAGGTCGCCGGTGTGCCAGTGGATGCCGTCCCCGGCGGGGAGGGCGGTGCGCCGGGTGAGGGCGTGGACGGGACGGCCGGTGGCGCGGGCGTGGCGCAGCACCTCGCGGCCGAGGACGCCGGTCGCGCCGGTCACCAGCAGGGGGTGGGAGGCGGCGGTGTCCGGGGCGGGGGAGTTCGGGGCCTGGGGGTTCATGGTCGGGTTCCTCTCCGGTGGGTGGTCTCACCAGGAGGAACCGGGCGGTCGGCCGTTCTGTGACAGCGCGCGGTGCCGCTGCGCGTAGTGGGTGAGTTTGTCCGGGTTGCGGAGGATCCGGATGTCGGTGACGCCGTCGGGTCCGCCGTCGACCGCGCCGACGGAGGTGAGCGCGTCGCCCTCCCAGCAGAGCAGGACGGTGGTGCCGTTGGCCTCGGCGAGTTCGAACCGGACGCCCGCGGTGAACCGTTCGAACAGGCCGGCCAGGAAGCGGGCGGCGTTGTCGCGGCCGTGCACCGGCCGCAGCGCGGCGCGGACCTTGCCGCCGCCGTCCGACCAGACCACGACCTGTTCGGCGAGGAGCTGTTCGAGCTGGTCCAGCGCCCCTTCGGAGGCGGCCCGCAGGAAGCGGCCGAGCAGGGCGGCGTTCTGCTCGGCGTCCACACTGCCGGGATGCGAGGCCGTGCTGCCGGGGTGCGGGGCTTCGGCGGCGCGGGGCTGGGTCTCGGCGGCGAGGTGCTTGCGGCCCCGGTGGTAGAGCTGGCGGGCGGCGGCCTCGGTGCAGTCCAGGACGCCGGCGATCTCCCGGTGGCTGTAGGTGAACGCGTCGCGCAGGACGACGGCGGCGCGCTCGGGCGGGGAGAGGCGCTCCATCATGGTGAGCACCGCGAAGGAGACCATCTCGCGCTGCTCGGCCCGTTCCATCGGCCCGAGCGCCCCGCTCGCCACCGGCTCCGGCAGCCACGTGCCCGGGTACTCCTCGCGGCGGGCCCGGGCCGAGGTGAGCCGGTTCAGGCAGAGGTTGGCGACCACCTTGTTGAGCCACGGTCCGGGCGCGGCGACCTGCCCGGGTTCGGTGCCGTGCCAGCGCAGGTAGGCGTCCTGCACGGTGTCCTCCGCCTCGGCGGCGGACCCGAGCATCCGGTAGGCCAGCGCGAACAGCCGCCCCCGGTGGCTCTCGAACTCCCGTGCTGATTCGTCCTGTCGAACGTTCACGGAGCCATGCTAGGACGCAGGCCGATCCAGTCGGCGAGGCCGTCGGCGCCGGTCGGGGTGAGGTGGACGACGCGGGGGCCGGCGCCGTGCCGGATCCAGCCGAGGGCGAGCAGGCGGGCGGTGAGGGCGGCTCCGGCGGCGCCGGCCAGGTGGTGCTGCCGTTCGCTCCAGTCGACGCAGTAGCGGACCAGCGGGCGGCGCGGCGGGAGGGCGTCGAGGTCGATGCCGAGCCGTTGCAGGGCGGCCCGGCCGGGCGGGGTGAGCCGGTAGTGGTGGTCGTGGCCGTAGCCGCTGGCGCGGTCGCGGACGGCGGCGGCCGGGCGGTGGGTGCCGTCGTGGCCGGTGAGCAGGCCGCGGTCGAGCAGGGCGCCCATCAGGGCGACGCCGAGTCGGCCCGCGAGGTGGTCGTAGCAGGTGCGGGAGCGGCGCAGCGCGTTGTCGGTGCTGCTCTCGCGCAGCGAGGTGATCGGCAGCGGGGGCGCGATCAGCGCGAGGGCCTCCAGGGCGTGGCCGACCTCGGGGCCGGACAGCCGGTAGAAGCGGTTGCGGCCGCTGCTGCGGACGGTGATCAGCCCGGCGTCGAGGAGCCGGGCCAGGTGGGCGCTGGCGGTGGGCGCGCCGATGCCCGCCTCGGCGGCGAGGACGGCGCCGGACAGGGCGCGGCCGTCGCCGAGCGCCTTCAGCATCCGGGCCCGGGACGGGTCGGCGAGCAGCGCGGCGGCCCTGGCGACGTCGGGCTGGCCGCTGGAGGGGGTGAGCGGAGCGGGCACGGGGCCAGCCTACGGCGGGCACGGTTCGTCGGGTGGCGAAGTGTTCCGCGCCGAGACTGCCGTCATGCCTTTCGTACTGATGACGCGGACGCCCGTCCGGCCGCCGGCGGCGCGGCTCGCCCTGCCGCCGCTGGTCGCGGTGAGCCTGGGCTCCTTCCTGGTGATGCTGGACGTGACGGTGGTGAACGTCGCGGTGCCGGCCGTGCGGGCCTCGCTGGGGGCGGGGGCGGCGGGGTTGCAGTGGGTGGTGGACGGCTACAGCACGGTGTTCGCGGGGCTGCTGCTGCTCGGCGGCGGGCTCGGCGACCGGTTCGGGCACCGGCGGCTGTACCTGGCGGGGCTCGGGCTGTTCGCGGCGGCTTCGGCGCTCTGCGCGGCGGCCCCGTCGGGGTCGGTGCTGGTCGGGGCCCGGTTCGGGCAGGGGGCGGGGGCGGCGCTGCTGGTGCCGGCCTCGTTCGCGCTGCTGCGGGCGGCGTACCCGGACGGGGCGCTGCGGGCCCGGGCGGTGGGGGTGTGGGGGCTGGTCTCGGCGGTGGCGTTCGGGGCGGGGCCCGCGGTGGGCGGGCTGCTGGTGGCCGGGCCGGGCTGGCGGTGGGTGTTCTGGGCGAACCTGCCGGTCGCGGCGCTGGCGGCGGTGCTGACCCGCCGGCACGTCGCCGCGTCGGCGGAGCGGGGGCCGGAACGGTGGACGGTGCGGAGGCCGGGGCGGGGGTCGGGGCGGAGGCAGGGTCGAGGGTCGGTGCGGGGGTCGGGGCGGCGGGGCGATCCGGTGGGCCAACTGCTGGGCACGGTGGGCCTGGTGGCGCTGGTCGGGGCGGTGAACGAGGCGGGCACGCGGGGCTGGGGTTCGCCGTGGGTGCTGGGCGCGTTCGGGGCGGGGGCGGCGGCACTGGCCGGGTTCGCCCGGGTGGAGCTGGGCTTGGAGTGGCGGCTGGAGCGGCGGTCGGCGGGTCCGGGCGGCCGGGTGCCGCTGCTGCCGCCCGCGTTGCTGCGGGACGGGCGGCTCGCCGCGGTGGACGCCGTCGGCCTGCTGCTCGGCCTGGGCTACTACGGGATGCTGTACGTGCTGGCGCTGCACTTCCAACTGGTGCGCGGCTACGGCGCGTTGGGGACGGGCCTGGCGCTGCTGCCCTCGGTGGGGGCGGGTCTGGCGGCGGCCCCGTTGTCGAGCCGGCTGTCGGCCCGGTACGGCCCGTACCGGCCGATGGCGGGGGCGCTGCTGCTGGGGGCGGCCGGGTTCCTGGGCTGGTTGGCGGCGGGGCCGGACACGCCGTACCCGGTGCTGCTGTTCGCGCTGGTGGCGACCGGCCTGGCGACGCCGGTGACGGTGGTGGCGGCGACCGTCGCGGTGCTGGAGGCGGCCCCGCCGGGCGCGGCGGGCACGGCCTCGGCGGTGTTCAACGTCGCCCGCCAGGTGGGAAGTTCGCTCGGGGTGGCGCTGTTCGGCACCCTGCTGGGCGGCCTGGGCCCGGTGCCCGGGTTGCACGCCTCGGCGCTCGTCGCGGCGGGCGCCTTCCTGCTCGGCGCGCTGCTGGTGCTGCGGGTCCTGCGGCGGTCGGCGCGCGGCGGACGGTCCTGAGGTCGGCCGCGGGCGGCGGGCGGGTGCCGGTCCTGCCGGGCGGTCGGGGTGGGCGCGGTGGGCGGGGCGGTTCGGCGGCCGGGCCGTTCACACCCAACATGCGTTCTGTCGAGGGTAGTTGGCGCGCACCGGCGGGTGGCGTTCGGGGCGTTCGGCCGAGGTGGAAGCCGTCCCCCCGCGTCGGCGGGACGAGGTGCTGGGCGAACCCCCGAGCGGGCCGCGGGCCGGAGGGGCCCGCGGTCCGGCCGGACGTCGAGCGGGTGCTGGACCGTCCGGCGCGGACGTCCGCCGACCGGGCGGCGGGGGCGCTGCCGGGCCGGTCAGCCCTGGGTGGCGGCGGTGTAACGGTCGCTGACGTCCTGCCAGTTGACGACGTCCCACAGGCGGGTGACGTAGTCGGGGCGGACGTTGCGGTACTGCAGGTAGTAGGCGTGCTCCCAGGCGTCGAAGGCGAGCAGCGGGACGGTGCCCTGGCCGACGTTGCCGTGGTGGTCGTAGACCTGCTCGACGATCAGGCGCTTGCCGAGCGGCTCCCAGGAGAGGATGCCCCAGCCGGAGCCCTGGACGCCGACGGTGGCGGCGGTGAGCTGCTGCTTGAAGGCGTCGAAGGAGCCGAAGTGCTCGGTGACGGCGTCGGCGAGGGCGCCCTCGGGGCGGTCGCCGCCGTCGGGGGAGAGGTTCTCCCAGAACAGCGAGTGCAGGACGTGGCCGGAGAGGTGGAAGGCGAGCGTCTTCTGCAGGCCGACCAGGGCGCCGAACTGCTCCTTGTCGCGGGCCTCGGCGAGCTGGTCGAGGGTCGAGTTGGCGCCGTTGACGTACGCCAAGTGGTGCTTGGAGTGGTGCAGTTCGAGGATCTCGGCGGACATCGCCCGCTCCAGGGCGGAGTAGTCGTACGGGAGGTCAGGCAGCGTGTAGGCACCCATGGCTGAGCAGCCCTTCTCGTTCGGACGGAGGGTCAGTTGCGAGAGCCACCTTATTGCACATTGATTGCAGTAGCACTGATGGGGCATTAAGGTCCGGTGTCGCCGCACGGCGAAGGCCCGCCCGGTGGGACCGGACGGGCCTTCGGCGGGGACGGGGTCAGGACTGCCCGGCGTACGCCTCCTCGCGCAGCCGGTCCTCGGACGCGCCGCGCCGCCAGTAGCCGGAGAACGCCACCGCCCGCCGGTCGACGCCGCGTTCGCGCACCAGGTGCCGGCGCAGCTCCTTGACGGTGCCGGACTCCCCGGCGATCCACGCGTACGGGGCGCCGCCGGGCAGTTCGGCCGCGCGCAGGGCGGGCAGCAGGCCGGAGGGGGCGCCGGGGGCGCGCACCAGCCAGCTGATCCGCACCCCCTCGGGGGCGGCCAGGTCCTGGACGTCGGCGGCGTCCGGCACCTCGATCCAGGCCAGGCCGCGGGTGCCGGGCGGCAGCCACTCCAGGATGCCGCCCGCCGCGGGCAGCGCCGTCTCGTCGGCCAGCAGCAGCACGTGGTCGGCGTCCGCGGGCGGCCGGAAGGATACCGAGCGGTTGTCGGCGACGGCCGGGCCGAGCAGCACCACCCGCGCGCCGGGCCCGGCGGCCGAGGCCCAGCCGGTGGCCGGTCCGGCGTCCGGCCCGCTGCCGTGCAGCGCGAAGTCGACGTCCAGCTCCGGCGGTTCGGCCCGCTGCGCGCGGATCGTGTACGAGCGCATCACGGCCCGCTCGCCGGCCGGGATCGCCCGCCAGGCCGCGAACCAGCCCTCGCCCTCCGCGTACGGGAGGTTCGGCTCGTCCTGGCCGGGGTGCGGCAGGAACAGCGAGAAGGACTGGTCGCGCCCGCCGCTCGCGAAGCCGCGCAGCGCCGCGCCGCCGAAGGTGACCCGCAGCATGGTCGGGCCGAGCCGCCGGGTGCGCACCACGTGTGCCGGGAAGAAGTCGTACTCCTGGGCGAGGTCGCTCATCGGACGGCCCTTCAGCTCAGCTTGCGGGACTTCTGGATCGCGGCGGTCAGCCGCTCGATCAGCGGGGCGAACCCGGCGTAGGAGAAGCGCGGCACCGCGTCCCACGGGGTGATCTGCCCGGCCTTGACGGCGGGCAGCTGGCCCCAGGCGGGCTTGGCGGTCAGGTCCGCGGGCTGCAGGGCGGTGGAGCGCTGGTCGAGCAGCAGCAGGTCGGCCGGGTACTTGCCGGCGTTCTCCCAGCTCAGACCCTCGTAGTAGTCGCCGCCGTCGGTCTTCTCCGGCTGAACGAACTCGACGCCCAGCTCGGCGAAGTAGATCAGGTCGCAGGAGATCTTCGGGTTGGAGACGTAGAACAGGTCGGCGCTGCCGGAGCAGGCCATCACCCTGACGCCGCCGGCGGCCTTGACCGCCTGCCGCAGCTCCTCGGACGCCTTCTCGAAGCGGGCCTTGGCGTCGACGACCGGCTGCGCCTCGAGGTCCGCGCCCAGCGACTCGGCGAGCTTGGCGTAGTGCTCGATCGGCTGGGTGATGGTGACCCGGCCGGTGGAGACCAGCACCTGCGGGGCGAGCTGGAGGATCTTGTCCTTGGACTCGTCCGGCACGTACCAGTACGCGCCCGGGTCGTACATGTGCGTCACCAGCAGTTCGGGGCGCAGCGCCGCGTACTTCTCGATCGAGAACTCGCCCCAGGCGTTGCCGATGACCTCGACCTTGTCGACGTCCAGGCTGCCGGCCTGCGGGTCGGCCTTGCCGTCGGCGGTCCTGGTCTCGCCGAAGACGCCGACCAGCTGCTTGTCCAGGCCGAAGTCGGCGAGCGCGGCGGCGGCGCCGGTGAAGGCCACCACCCGGGCGGGGACGCTCTTCGCGGTGACGGTCTGCGGGCGGTCGTCGGTGAAGCTCCACGCGCCGCCGCCTGCCGCGCCCCCGGACCCGGACCCGCCGGACGCCTTGCCGCCGGAGCCGCCGGAGTCGCCGGAGGATCCGCAGGCGGCGAGCACCGCGCCGAGGGCGGTGGCCCCGCCCGCGGCGAGCAGGCCGCGGCGGGTCAGGCGGGGGGAAGACGGCATGGCGGTACCTCGGTTCGAACGCTTCGGAGCAGGGGGGAGCCGCACGCCGGCGGGGAGCCGGGGCGCGGTACCCGGCGGTAGCCGCCGGGATTACGCAGGTTAACCTAACCTAAGTTGTGGCACGGAGGACCCCCGGGTCCGCCGACCCCTTCCCCGACCGATCCGGAGCACCCTTGAGCACCACCGGCTCCCTCCCGATACCCGGCGCCGCCCCCGCCCGCCGCGGCTCACCCCGCGCGCTCGGCCTGGCCGCCGGGCTGCTCGTGCTGCTCGCCGTCCTGGTGCTCAGCCTCGGCCTCGGCGCCAAGCAGCTCGGCCCCGCCGAGGTCTGGCACGGCCTCCTCGACCCGGACGCCCCCGGCTACACCGTCGTCCACCGGATGCGGCTGCCCCGCACCCTGCTCGGACTGCTCGCCGGCACCGCGCTCGGCCTGGCCGGCGGCGTCATGCAGGCGCTCACCCGCAACCCGCTCGCCGACCCCGGCCTGCTCGGCATCAACGCGGGCGCCTCCGCCGCCGTCGCCACCGCCGCCGTACTCGGCGTCACCTCCTTCACCGGCTACGTCTGGTGGGCGCTGGCCGGCGCCGCCCTGGTCTCCGTCCTGGTCTACGCCGTCGGCGGCGGACGCGGCGCCACCCCCGCCCGGCTCGCCCTGGCCGGCGCCGCGCTCAACGCCACCCTCTACTCGTACGTCAGCGCCGTGATGCTGCTGGACACCGCCTCGCTCGACAAGATGCGCTTCTGGACGGTCGGCTCGCTCGCCAGCGCCCAGACCTCCACCGTGCTCGGCATCCTGCCGTTCGTCGTCGCCGGCGTGCTGCTCGCGCTCGGCCTGGCCCGCCCGCTCAACGCGCTGGCGCTCGGCGACGACGCGGCCCGGGCGCTCGGCGCCAGGCCCGCCGCGGTCCGGGCCGCCGCGATCGTCGCCGTCACCCTGCTGTGCGGGGCGGCCACCGCGGCCTGCGGACCGATCGTCTTCGTCGGCCTGATGGTCCCGCACCTGGTCCGCGCCCTCACCGGGCCCGACCTGCGCTGGCTGCTGCCCTACTGCGCCGTCCTGGCGCCCGTCCTGCTGCTCGGCGCCGACGTCCTCGGCCGCGTCCTGGGCCGCCCCGGCGAACTCCAGGTCGGCATCGTCACGGCCGTCCTCGGCGGCCCGTTCTTCCTGTACTTCGCACGACGGGGGAAGGCCCGCGCATGAGGACGACGACACGGACCGGGCGGCCTGCGGCCGGTGCCGGGGCGGACCAGGCGGGGGCATCGGGAGTGCGGCCTGCGGGCCGGGCCGGGGAGGTGCGGGCGTGAGGACGTTGCGGGTGGGGCGGTTCTCGGTGCGGTACCGGGTGCGCGGGTTGGCGGTGTGCCTGGGGGCGCTGCTGGTGGCGGCGGCCGTCGCGGTGTTCGCGCTCGGGCGCGGGGACTATCCGATCGCGCCCGGCGAGGTGGTGCGGGCGCTGTTCGGTGACGGCGGCCCCGCCGAGGACTTCGTCGTCAACCAGTTGCGGCTGCCCCGGGTCGTCACCGCGCTGCTGGTCGGTGCGGCGCTGGCGCTGGCCGGGGCGCTGTTCCAGACCCTGGTGCGCAACCCGCTGGGCAGCCCGGACATCCTCGGCTTCACCCAGGGCGCGGCCACCGGCGCGCTGCTGGTCGTGGTCGCGGGCGGGTCCAGCGCCGCGCTGGCGGGCGGTGCGGTCGCGGGCGGCCTGGCGACCGGCGTGCTGATCTACGCGCTGGCCTGGCGCGGCGGCGTGCAGGGCGCCCGGCTGGTGCTGGTCGGCATCGGGACGGCGGCGATCCTGACCGGCGTCAACGGCTACCTGCTGACCCGCACCCAGCTGATGGACGCCGCCCGCGCGGTGCTCTGGCTGACCGGCAGCCTGGACGGCCGCGGCTGGGAGCAGGCCCGTCCGCTGCTGGTCGCGCTGGCGGTGCTCGTCCCGCTGGTGCTGATCGGCTGCGGGCCCGCGCTGCGCGCCCTGGAGCTCGGCGACGACGCGGCGAGCGGGCTGGGCGTGCGCCCCGAGCGGCTGCGGATCGTGCTGCTGGGCGCGGCCGTGCTGCTCGCCTCGCTGGCCGCGGCGGCCGCCGGTCCGGTCAACTTCCTGGCGCTGACCGCCCCGCAGCTGGCCCGCCGGATCACCCGCTCGCCGGGCCCGAACCTGGCCGCGTCCATGTGCACCGGCGCCGCGCTGCTGGTCACCGCCGACTTCGCCGCGCAACACCTGTTCGGCGAGCGCCAGTTGCCGGTCGGCGTGGTCACCGGGGTGCTCGGCGGCGGCTACCTGGTCTGGCTGCTGGCCACCCAGCGCCGCTCCGGCCGCCTGTGAACGCCCCCGACCCGTCCGCGCGCCCGTCCCCGCATCCGTCCGCGCGCCCGTCCCCGCATCCGTCCGCACATCCGCCCGCGCACCCGTCCCCGCCCGTCCCGTCGTCCCGAACGGAGCCCCCGATGGCCCAGCCCGAGCCGCGCCTGGCCGGCCGCGACCTGACCCTCGCCTACGACAAGCGCACCATCGCCGAGGGCCTGACCGTCGACGTCCCCGACCACTCGTTCACCGTGGTGGTCGGCCCGAACGCCTGCGGCAAGTCCACCCTGCTGCGCGCGCTGTCGCGCACCCTCAAGCCGGTCGCCGGGCAGGTGCTGCTGGACGGCCGGTCGATCGCCGAGCTGCCCGCCAAGCAGGTCGCCCGCACCCTCGGCCTGCTCCCGCAGTCGTCGATCGCCCCGGACGGCATCACCGTCGCCGAGCTGGTCTCCCGCGGCCGCTACCCGCACCAGGGCGTGCTGCGCCAGTGGTCGGCCGAGGACGAGCGGGTGGTCGCCGGGGCGATGGCCGACACCGGTGTCGCCGAACTCGCCGACCGGCCGGTGGACGAGCTCTCCGGTGGCCAGCGCCAGCGGGTCTGGATCGCCATGGCGCTGGCCCAGCAGACCCCGCTGCTGCTGCTCGACGAGCCCACCACCTACCTGGACATCGCGCACCAGATCGAGGTCCTCGACCTGTGCGCCCGCCTGCACCGGGAGCAGGGCCGCACCCTGGTCGCCGTCCTGCACGACCTCAACCAGGCCGCCCGCTACGCCACCCACCTGGTCGCGCTGCGCGAGGGGAAGCTGGTCGCCGCCGGGCCGCCCGGCGAGGTGGTCACCGCCGAGCTGGTCGAGGAGGTGTTCCGGCTGCCCTGCCGGGTCATCCCCGACCCCGAGACCGGCACCCCGCTGGTCGTCCCCGCCGCCAACCGCCGCGCCCCCGCGAAGGCGTCGGCCGTGAAGGCGTGAGCCCGCCCGGTCGGCCGGGCCCGGATGCGGGACCCGCCGCCGGAAAGGCTCGGGTTCCCGCGGGTTCGGTCGGATACTGGCGGTATGCGTGCCAATGCGGAGAACCCCGAGAACCCCGAGTACCCCGAGGACGCGGACGAGCAGTCCCCGACCGTGCTGGAGGCCGCCGACGAGGAGCGGGCGGCCGTCGAGCCGGAGGTGGACGACCTGGAGGTGTTGCGGCAGCGGCGCGAGCGGGGCGCCGACCCCGCGGACGAGGGGGACGCGGTGGAGCAGGTCCGGGAGGTCGCCCTGGAGGACGAGGACTACCGCGAGTAGTCGGGCGGGCCTCAGACCTGTCCGCGGCGCTTGAGCCAGGTGAAGGCGGCCCAGCCCGGCAGCACCGGCAGCACGAAGGTCAGCAGCCGGAACAGCATCACGGAGTCCTTGGCGCTCTCCAGGTCGATGCCGCCGGTCAGTTCCAGCAGGTGGGGCATCAGTACCTCCACGCCGCCCGCGCCGCCGGGCAGCGGCACCACGTTGCCCATCGCGTTGCCGGCCAGGAAGGTCATCGCGACGGCGTTGAAGCCCGGGTGCTGGCCGACCGCGCGGGTGCAGCAGTACAGGCAGAGCACGAAGCACATCGACACCAGCAGCTGCCCGGCGACGCCGGTGGCGAGCCGGCCGGGCCGCTGGGCCAGGTCGAGCAGCCGGGGCAGCACCTCGGCGCGCAGCGGCCGCAGCAGGGTCTGAGCGCGCCGCCGCAGCGAGGGCGCCGCGGCGACCGACACCGCGATGACGGCGGTGGCCGCGCCGGCCAGCCAGACCACCCAGCCGCCGGCCAGCGGGGAGGACGACCCGCCGCCGGCCTCGGCGGCGTCCACCCCGACCAGGGCGCTGAACACGGCGAGCTGCAGCATGTGCAGCAGCAGGCCGAACAGCTGGCTGACGCCGATGCTGGACATCGCCTGCGCGGTGGGGATGCCCGCGCACTGCAGGTAGCGGGTGTTCAGGGCGAGGCCGCCGACGCCGCCGGGGGCGGCCACCTTGACGAAGGACCCGGCTACCTGGGTGGCCAGGGTGGAGCGGAAGGACAGCTTCTCGGGGACGAAGCCGCTGAACGCGAAGCTCGCCACCGGATAGCTGACCGCGGCCCAGAGGACTGCGCCGGCCAGCCACAGCGGGTCGGCCGCGGCGATCACGTCCACCGGGTTGGAGAACTGCAGCAGCGCGTACCCGACCACGACGCAGGCCACGACGACGAGCAGGGTGCGCGGGCGCAGCCGCTCCAGCCGGACGGGGACGGCGGTGGCCTGCGGCGTCCGCCGCTGCACCTCGGCGCGCAACTCGGCGGTCAGCTCCTTGTGCCGGGCGAGCGCGGCCCGGGTGCGGCGGGCCAGTGCGATCGGCTGCAGCAGCGGCAGCGCGGCGCTGACCGGCCCGGCGCCGAGCACCTCGATCGCGGCCCGCACCGCCCGTGCGGGCCCGGCGTACAGGGCGAGGACGGCGAGCAGCCCGGCGACGTCCAGGCGCAGCAGCAGCTCGCTCGCGGCGATCTCGCCGCGGGCCAGGCCGACCAGGTGGACCTGGCCCTCGGCGTCCAGCAGCACGGTGTTCGGGGCCAGCGAGCGGTGGGCGATCCGGCGGCGCTGGAGCAGCGCCAACTGCTGCCAGGCGTCCCGCAGTTCGGCATCGGTGGGCCCGGCGTCGGCGGCTCCGGCGGCAGCGGTTCCGGCGGCAGCGGTTCCGGCGTCGGCGGTTCCGGCGTCGGCCTCGCCGTCCGGGCCGGGCAGTTCCTCGAAGAGCTCGGCGAACGGCCGGGCGTCGATCCGCCGGTAGGCCACCAGGGCGGCGTCCGGGCCGAGTTCGACCGCCGCGAGCGGGGTGCGGGTGCGGGCCCCGGCGGCGGACGCGGCGTGGCCGAGCAGGGTCTGGTGCTCCAGCCCGTCCCGCAGCGGGCGCAGGCCGAGCGGGCGGGGCGCGGTGCGCAGCCGCAGCGCCAGCCACAGGTGGCCGAGCAGCCCGCTGGCCTGCGCGTACCGGTCGAGCAGGTGGACGTCCAGGTCGGGGCGGTTGCCGTGCTGGGTGACCAGGTAGCGGCCGCTGCCGAGCATGAGCACGGCGTCCGGGCGGATGCCGGTGCCGGCCAGGGCGGCGGCGATCTGGCCCTCGGTGGGCTCGCCGACGGGCTCGCCGACGGCGTACCGGGCGGCGTGCGCGGTGGTCCAGCCGATCAGCAGCGCCAGCACCAGCGACAGCGGCGTGGCGTACCCGGTGACCAGGCCGGACAGCCCGGACAGGCCGAGCGTGACGGCCAGCGCGGTGCGCCAGCGGCGGCGCCCGGCGGTGCCGAGGGCGGTCATGAAGGCCAGCACCGGCGCCAGGTGCCCGTACACCGGGTCGGTGCGGCCGGGGCCGGAGGGCAGCGGGTGGGTGAGCGCGGTGAGGTCGCCCGCCAGCAGGTCCAGGCCGAGCGAGAGGCCGTACGCGAGCACGGCGGCGAGCACGGCGTCGGCGACCCGGCGGCCGTCCCCGCGCAGCACCCGGTCGACGGCGAAGCCGAGCGGCACGGTGAGCAGTGCGGCGCCGCACAGTGCCGCGGTGAGCTTGGCGGGCGGCCAGGGCAGCAGTTCGACGCCGCGGGTGACGTCGCTGTCCAGGCCGAGCGCGGAGGAGCGGGCGTAGCAGGCCAGCAGCAGCACCAGGGCGATCCAGCACGCCCCGGCGGCCAGGCGGATCAGCGCGGCGGGGTGGCGGACCCGGTCCACCCGCCCGCGTCCGGCCCGCGTCCGGCGCGGGGACGGCGGCGGGGACGGCGGCGGGGTCGTGCGGGAACCCTGGGATTCGTCGGCTTGTATCACCGTGGCCACGCGGCATGGTCCCACACCGGCGCGACCGTGATCGGGCCGTTCCGGCAAGGGGGTGCGGGTGTCCCGGAATATACGGCCCGATAACGGGCATATCGGACTGATGTAGGTCCGACGAAGGGAGACCGGCGATGACCGAGCGCTCGACCGACCGGACGGCGATGCTCCGCCGGAGCACCGAGGAACTGCTCGCGGAGCGCGGCATGGCCGCCGAACCGGTGGCCCTCGCCCCGCAGCTGCACCCGGAGACGGCCCCCGAAACCCGCGACGGCCCCTACTACGTGGACGCGGTGTTCAGCCACGGAGGCCGCCGAACGCCGGGGACGGCGGGCCCCGCCGCCGGGCCCGCCACCCACACCGACCTGCCGGGCCACCGGCACCGGGGAGCGGAACGGCACTCCGCGCACTGAGCCTTCCCCGGGGGTGGGAGAGTGGGGCCGCAAGCTCCCGCCCCCGCCGAAGGAGAGCCATGGCCGACGCCCCCGAATTCGCCTCCCGCGAGGAATGGCTCGCCTCCCTGCACCGCGTGTACGCCGCCGCGGGCTGCCTGATCACCGACCCCGACGACCGCGTCCTGATCGTCAAGGCCGCCTACCGCGACGCCTGGCAGTTCGTCGGCGGCACCGTCGACCTCGGCGAGAACCCCCGGCAGTGCGCGACCCGCGAACTCCACGAGGAGACCGGCCTGCACCGCGAGGCCGGCGAACTCCTGGCCGTCGCCTGGACCAACCCCAGCGGCGAACTCGACCACCCCGCCTGCCACTTCCTCTTCGAGCTGGGCGTCTTCCCCGCCGACACCCCGATCACCCTCCCGCCGGGCGAACTCGAATCCCACCGCTGGGCCCCCGTCCCCGAAGCCCTCGCCCTCCTCGGCCCGGCCCGCGCCCTGCGCCTCGAAGCCGGCCTCGCCGCGCGGGCGGACGGCCGCGCCCGAGTGGTGACGGCGCCCAACTCCGGCTTCTGAACGAGCAGTACGCGAAAGCCCGCGGACGCGGAACCAGGGGCGCGGGGAACTGCGCGGGCAACCGAGCACGCACAGCCGGATCGCGGCGCAGGACGCGAACCTGCACTGTTTCGCGGTCTTGCCGGCATTCACCTCCCGCTGCGCACCACGGTTCCGCGGTGCGGCAGCCCTACGGCTTGCGCCAGACGTACGCCGCCGAGACCGGGTGGCCGCGGTGGCGTTCCCACTTGGGTTTGAGGGCCGTCCAGCGGTCGCCGACGACCTCTTCGCGCATCTCGGCGAGCTGCCAGCCCGCCGCGAGGCCCGCGGTGAGGTGGTCGCTGACCAGGTGGACGTGGGTGGTGATGGCGACGGGGCCGTCGGGGCCGTCGTAGTGGGTGGGCATGCCGGCGGCCATGATGAAGGCGGGGTGCAGGCCGACCAGGACGAACAGGCCGCCGGGGCGGACCAGGCGGTGGGCCTCGCGGTAGAGCGGGGCGAGGTCGGCGAGGTGCTCGTCGACGAGGGAGCAGGCGGCGAGGTCGTAGGCGGCGTCGGGGAGGCCGGTGGCGGCGAGGTCGCCCTCCAGGAGCTGCCGGTGGACGCCGCGGGCTCGGGCGCGGGCGAGCATCTCGGGGGTGAGGTCGATGCCGTCGACGGCGGCGACGCCGCGTCCGACCAGCCAGGCGCCGGTGCGGCCGGTGCCGCAGCCGAGGTCGACGGCGAGGCCGGTTCCGGCCCACCGGGGGACGGTGAGCCGGGCCAGCACGTCGACGTCCATCGCGTCCTGGACGGTGTCCTCGTAGCTGTCGACCCACCCGGCGTAGCCGGTGCGGACGTCGACGGTGGGGTAGCCGCGGGTGTCGAACAGGGAGAAGTTCGTCATGCCGGACAGTCTCGTCCGGCGCCCGGCCGCGCGGCGAGCGGTTATCCGAGCAGTCGGGCCCGGACGGCGGCGACGTCCCCGGCGGGCAGCCACCGGTCTGCGTCGAACTCGGCGAGGACCTCGTGCAGGGCCTGTTCGGGGGTGGTGCCGGCGTCGGCGAGGACGCGGGCGATGCCGGCCTCCTCCTCGGAGCGGGCGAGGATGCTCCACAGCGGGCGCAGGTTGGCGGCGGAGAGCAGGTAGTCCTCGGCGATCGCGGTGGGGGTGGCCCCGGCCAGGGCGAGCAGGACGAGGGCGGCCAGGCCGGTGCGGTCGCGGCCGGCGCCGCAGTGCACCACGACGGTGCCGGGGCGGGCCCGCGCGACGGCGGCGACCAGTTCGGCGACGGCGGAGCGGCAGTGGTCGAGGTAGGGGCGGAAGGACAGCGGGGTGCCGTCCAGGGCGCCGAAGCGGGCCCACCAGTCCGGCCCGGCCAGCGCGTCGAGCGGGACGCGGACCAGGTCGATGCCGTCGGGGGCGGGCAGCAGCGGCCGGTACTCGGCGGCGTCGCGCAGGTCGACGACGGTGCGCACGCCGTACGCGATCAGGGAGTTCTGGCCCTCGGCGGTGAGCCGGTCGAGGTTGTCGGCGCGGACGACCGCGCCGGTGCGGGTGCGCCGGCCGTCGAGGGTGGGCAGCAGGCCGAGGTCGCGGACGTTCAGGCAGCCGTCCCAGTCGAGCCGGCGTTCCTCGTGCGGTATCGCCGTGGTCCCCGTCATGTCAGCCCCCCGCTGTGCGCGCCCCGTGCCGTTCCGCCGGTGCTGGTGCGCACCGGTTACTGACAGGGACTCAGTCCGGTTCGGGATGGTTCCCGCCGGCGGCGCCGTGGAACTCCCACAGCGTCCGGCCGAGCGTGTCGAGCACCCGGACGGTGCGGAAGCGGGCGTCCCGGGCGGACAGGAAGCCGCGGGCGGCGCCGGCCAGGACGGCGTGCGCGGCCGGGTCGTGCCTGCTCCAGGCGCCGTGCAACTCCAGTGCGCCCTCGGTGAGTTCGGCCCGCTGGATGCGGGCGACGGCGGCCGCGGCGAGGGCGCCGTTGACGCCGTCGAGTTCGGCCTGGCCGAGGTAGTGCTCGTGGCTCCCGGCGCGCAGCCGGCGGCGCAGCTCGGGCAGCGCGTAGCCGCGGACGGCGGCCACCGAGTCCTCGACGGCGATCAGCCAGCGCGGTCCGGGCGCCACCTCCCACCAGACCTCGCCGCCGACCGGCAGCAGTTCGCCGATCGGGGAGTGCCAACGCTCAAGGCCGGTGGGGGAGTTGGCGTCGGGGCGGATGCTGCGCCGGTCCCAGGCGGACTTGTCGGTGACGGAGAGGTTGACGGTGTACCGGACCCGCCCGTCGCCGGGCACCGCCCGCACGCCGAGCACCGCCCAGCGGTCGCGGTCGGGCAGCGAGAAGGAGTGCCGCCAGCCCCGGAGCCCGAGCGCGCGCAGCGCGGGCGCGAAGTGGTCGCGGATCCCGGTGGTGTACAGCTCCTCGGCGGTGGGCATGCCGGTTCCGGCCTCCTCGGCTCCAGGGGGAAGTGGGCGAAATGCCCCTTATCTGCACGGTAGGACGGAGCGGCGGGGGCGAACCGCGGGCCAAGGACAGCGGCGGACGGGACGAAGGTCGGTCCGCCGCGGGCCCTGCGTCCCGGCCGGGCGGGGAGGGCCGACGGGCCGTCCGCCCGCACCGGGCCCGCACCGGTCCGCCACGGCCCCCTCACCGCTCCGCCACCGACCCGCTGCCGCCCCGGAGGTTGGGAGCGTTCCCCCGGATGGCGCATGATGTGGCGGGTGCACAGAGCTGAACACCACGGGGCGGACGACGGGGCCCGACCCGGCCGTCCGCACGCACCGGGCCGCCCGCCCGCCCGGCGGGCCGACCTCGCGGAGGCCGTCCGCGCCGCCCAGGACGGCGACGAGGAGGCGTTCCGGGTCCTGTTCCGGGCCGTCCAGCCGGGGCTGCTGCGCTACCTGCGGGTGCTGGTCGGCGGGCGGGCCGAGGACGCCGAGGACATCGCCTCCGAGGCGTGGCTGCAGATCGCCCGCGACCTGCCGGGCTTCCGCGGTGACGCGGACGGGTTCCGCGGCTGGGCCGCGACGGTCGCCCGCAACCGGGCGATGGACCACCTGCGCCGGGCGCGCCGCCGCCCGGTCGCCGACCTGCCGGTGGAGTACCTGGCCGAACTGGCCGCCGCCGAGGACACCGAGGGCCAGGTGATGGCCACCGTCGCCACCTCCGAGGCGCTCGCGATGATCGCCGCCCTGCCGCCCGACCAGGCCGAGGCGGTGCTGCTGCGGGTGGTGCTCGGACTGGACGCCGAGAGCGCCGCGAAGGTGCTCGGCAAGCGCTCCGGCAGCGTCCGGATGGCCGCCCACCGGGGGCTCAAGCGGCTGGCCAAGGTGCTGGAGCAGGGCGGGGGAGCGGCCGTCGGGGCGCCCCGCCGGGGGGCCCGGAAGGCGGCCGGGGAAAAAGTTTCCGCGCAGGGTGTGACACCGGCGCAGGTGCCGACGCTGAAGGACATGAGATGAGCACCAACCGATCCCGCCGGATCGATCGCGTCACCGCCGAACAGCTGCTCGGCGGTGCCACGGTCGACCCGGAGGCCGGTCAGGACCCCTCCGCCGGGCAGCAGTCCGCGCCAGGACGGCCGGAGCTCGCCGCCCTGCTCGCCGCCGCTGCGACGAGCGAGGCGGCCGGCGACGGCCCGCTGCCCGGCGAAGAGGGGGCCGTGGCCGCGTTCCGGCAGGCTCGTCGCGAACCGGCCCCCAGACAGCACCGGAGACGAGGAATGGCGGACACCGCGCTCGCGCGTGCCCTCAGCGCGAAGGCCCTGGCCGTCGCGCTGGGCGTCACCGCCGTGGGCGGCGCCGCCTTCGCGGCCTCCACCGGCCGGCTGCCGGAGGTGCTGGGCGGACCGGCCCCGGCCCCGCCGGCCACCAGCGCCGCGCCCGCCCCGTCCACCGAACCGCCGCCCGGCAGCCCGTCCGCGAGCCCCGGCACCGACCGCACCGGTCGGCCGAGCGCGTCGCCGGGCCGCTCCGGCACCCCGGCCCGGCCGTCCGGACCGGCCTCCACCGGCCCGGCCGACCTGCCGACGCTGTCGGAGCTCTGCGCGGGCTTCGCCAAGCGGGTCGAGGGCGGCGGCAAGCCCAAGGACGTGGCCGCCGACCCGGCGCTCGCCGAGCTGCTGAGGGAGGCGGGCGGACCGGAGAAGGTGACCGGCTTCTGCGCGCTGCTCGACACGCACGGCTGGGGCCAGCCGGGCGGGGACGGCCGCGGGAAGGCCACCGCCGGTCCGGGCCAGCAGTCCGCACAGCCCTCACCCTCGCCCTCGCCCTCCGCCGGCCGGTGGGGGCGCGAGAGCAGCCGGCCGTCCAGTGGGGGCGGCAGCCAGGACTGACACCGAACTCCGGTCGGACGACGGGCTCCCCCGGGCCCCGTCCGACCGGCACCGCCTCCGGGCGGTCGGCGGGCCCCTGTACCCGTC
>NZ_JBHUWH010000002.1:0-62697 GCF_042670125.1 Kitasatospora sp. NPDC057198
CCGGTCGTGGTGACCGTCCCCGCCCCTCGTGCGTCCGGGTGCGCGTCCGGGTTCGGGTGCGCGTCCGGGTGCGCGTCCGGGTTCGGGTGCGCGTCCGGGTCCGGGTGCTACTCCTCGCTGCCGAGCGTGAGCCCGGCGAGCTTGACCGAGGCGTACGCGGTGGCGCCGACCCCGACGATCACCAGCAGCCACAGCGCGGTGGCCAGGCCGACCGGGGCGATGACGGTGCCGTCGGCGGCGACCGCCTCGGTCAGCGACAGGCCCCACTGCTGGACGGAGAGGGTCTGGGCGCCCTCGACGTAGCTGCCGATCAGGCTCTCCCAGATCAGCGCGTAGGCGAGGCCCGCGATCACCGCGTGCCGGGTGAGCACGCCCAGCAGCAGGAACACCGCGCTGTACGCGGCGCCGGAGGCGAGCGCGCCCACGGTGTAGCCGAGCGCCACCTGGTCCGCGGTGCCGTACAGGAGCAGCCCGGAGACGAAGATCGGGACGGCGGAGAGCAGCCAGGTGGTGCCGACGGCGACCGCCAGCTTGGTGGTGACGATCTTCCAGCGGGGCAGCGGCTTGGCGAGCAGGTAGACGATCGAGCCGTCCTCGATCTCGGTGGCGATCACGCCGGTGCCGACGACCAGGCCGGTGACCGGGACGAGGGTGCCGAGGGCGAGGGTGCCGAGGATCTTGTGCACGAGGTCGAGCGAGTCCAGGTCGTTGCCGCGCGCGAGCAGGGAGACGACCAGCAGCATGACCGGGACGGCCAGCAGGATCAGGACCCGGCGGCGGCCGAACAGGCCGCGCGCGGTGAGCCTGGCGACGGTGGTGTTCATCGGGGGCCCTTCAGGACGAGACCAGGTACGAGAAGACGCTTTCCAGCGACTCGTCGGCCGGGGAGACGGTGTACAGGCGGATGCCGGCCGCCCGGGCGACCCTGGGCAGCAGGGTGGTGAAGCCCTGGAAGTCGATCGCCTGGATGCGCAGGGCCTTCTCCGGGACGTCGAACTCGATGCCGGAGGTGGAGCCGTCCGCGATCAGCGCCGCGGCCAGCTGCCGGTCGTCGCTGGAGCGCACCAGGTAGCGGTGCGGGCGGTCGGTCATCAGGCGGCGGATCTCCCGGAAGTCACCGGACGCGGCGTGCCGGCCGGCCACCACCACCTCGATGTGGCGGGCGAGCTGCTCGACCTCCTCCAGGATGTGCGAGGAGAACAGCACGGTGCGCCCGTCGGCGCCGAAGCGGCGCAGCAGCTCCATCAGGTGCAGGCGCTGGCGCGGGTCCATGCCGTTGAACGGCTCGTCCAGCAGCAGCACCGCCGGGTCGTGGACCAGCGCGGAGGCCATCTTGACCCGCTGCTTCATGCCCTTGGAGTAGGTGCCGGTGTGCCGGTCCTGGGCGTACTGCATCTCGACCAGGGCGAGGGCGCGCTCGGCGGCGGCGCCCGGGTCGGCCAGGCCGTGGAGTTCGGCGTTGGCGAGGACGAACTCCCAGCCGGTCAGGTAGTCGTACATCGACTCCTTCTCCGGGACCAGGCCGATCTGCCGGTACACCCCCTGGTTGCGCCAGATCACGGTGCCGTCCAGGGCGACGGTGCCGGAGGAGGGCGCCAGGAAGCCGCTCATCATGTGGATGAGGGTGGACTTCCCGGCGCCGTTGGGGCCGAGCAGGCCGGTGATGCCCGGTCCGATGGACATGGTGACGTCGTTGACGGCGACCACGTTGCCGAACCAGCGGGAGACCTTGTCGATGGTGATGACGGCCATGGCTGCCTCTCAGACGTTCCGGTAGCGGCGCAGCGTCAGCGCGTAGCCGCCGGCCGTGAGGGCGAGGAGCACCGCCGTGAACACCACCGCGCCCACCCCGCCGGGGGCGTGCAGGGCCGAGGGGCTGTCGGTGCTCAGCCCGAAGAGCTGGTTGACCAGGGCCTCCACCAGGGCGGCCGGGGAGATCAGGAACGCCCAGGAGGCGGAGGGCCGCGACGGGTCGAAGCCCCCGCTCAGGGCGTAGGTGATGTTGGCCAGCGCGAGGCTGATCATCAGGGTGCCCATGATCGCGGCCACGCCGAAGCCCCGGCGCGGGGTGAGCGCGGCGATCAGCAGGCCCAGCGCGCTGTACAGCAGCGCGTACAGGAGGGCGGCGACCAGGCCGTACAGCAGGTGCACCAGGTTGTCGCCGACCGGGAACTTCGCCAGCATCGCGCCGGTGAACAGCAGCAGCAGCGGCAGCGACAGCACGATCATCAGCGCGCTGGCCATCGCGGCGAACTTGGCCGCCACGTAGTCGCCGCGGGTGGCCGGGCGGGAGAAGTACAGCGGGACGACGTGGTGCCGCAGGTCACGCGACATCAGCACGGGCGCCTGCGCGGCCAGGAAGATCTGCGGCAGCACCGAGAACGTGGCCAGGTAGTCGGCGTAGTCCAGCGGCATCTTCGACTGCTGGGTGAACAGCGCGATCGCCAGCATCGCCAGCGAGGGCGCGGCCATCCCGCCCAGCAGCAGGAACGGCAGCACCTTGGACTTGCCGGAGCGGCCCAGGCCGAACGCGGCCCGCAGCCCCTGCACGTACAGCGAGCGGGTGGCGTACCGGCGGCCCAGCCGCGGCCCGGTGTACGGGCGGTAGCCGATGTCGTGGATGACGCCGCCGTGGGCGTCGGAGCGGGTGGTCATGCCTGCTCGCCTCCTGCGGCCGCGGCCCGGTGCGCGTCGTGGCCGTACGCGTCGTGGCCGTGCTCGTGCTCGTGGCCGTGCTCGTGGTTCGCGTCCTCGGTGTCCGCGCCTTCGGCGTCCTCGTCGGAGCGGGTGCTGAAGATCTCGGCGACCCGGTGGCGGCGCTGCTCCAGCCGGACCAGGCCGAGGCCGAGGTCGTCCACGGTGTCCCGGACGGTGTCGTACGTCTCCTCGCCGGCGATCTCCACCAGCAGGACCCGGCCGCCGTCGGACCGGACGGCCAGGCCCGCCGCGGTCAGCCGCTCGGCCAGCACCGCGTCGGCGTCGAAGGACCGGTCCACCGGGTGGTCGGTGACCTCGACGGCCAGCAGCTGGGTGGTGCCGGTGAACGAGGCGGTGGAGGAGGAGCGCAGCAGCTTGCCGCCGTCGATCACCACCAGGTGGTCGCAGGTCCGCTCCAGTTCGCCCAGCAGGTGCGTGGTGACCAGCACCGAGATGCCGAAGTCGGCGTGGACCCGGCGGATCAGCCCGAGCATCTCGTCCCGGCCGACCGGGTCGAGGCCGTTGGTCGGCTCGTCCAGCAGCACCAGCTTCGGGTCGTGGACGAGCGCCTGGGCCAGCTTCACCCGCTGCTTCATGCCGGTCGAGTAGCCGCCCATCGGGCGGTAGCGCTCCTCGTACAGGCCGACGTGGCGCAGCGTGTCGGCGGTGCGCTCGCGGGCCGCCGAGGCGGGCAGGCCGGACATCCGGGCCATGTGCACCACGAACTCGGTGGCGGACACGTCCGGCGGCAGGCAGTCGTGCTCCGGCATGTAGCCGACGCGTTCGCGGATCGCCGGACCCTGGGTGGCGATGTCCAGGCCGAGCACCTGACCGGTGCCCTCGGTGGCCGGGGACAGCCCGAGGAGGATCTTGATGAGAGTGGACTTGCCGGCACCGTTCGCCCCGACCAGACCGACCACGCCGGACTCCACCTCCACGGTGAGCCGGTCCAGCGCGGTGACCCGGGAGAACCTCTTGGTGAGGCCGTCCGTCTTGATGACTGTGGACACGGGCATCAAGGTAGCCGCGCACCCCGCCCGGCGGAATGCGCTGCGGAGTCCGGATCGCCTCACTCCGCAGGATGACCTCCCCGGCCCGCCCCCTAGGGGTACGGCGGCGGACCGGGACGGCGGGACGGCGGGCGCCCCGTCAACTCCCCTGCGGCGGACGGCGATCGGGGCGACGGGGCGACGGGACGGTCAGCTCCGCCCCGGCCCCTCCCCGGTGGGCGGCTCGGGCGGCCGGACGGGCTCGGGCGAGCGGACAGGCTCGGGCTGACCGGCGGGTTCGGGCTGACCGGCGGGCGCGGCGGGCGCGGACTGGGCCGGGACGGTCCGGGCGGGCCCGGAGGGGTGGGCCGGGTACCCGGGGTAGCCGGGGTGCGCCGGGTAGCTGTAGGGCTCGGCGAACCGGATGCCCGCGGCCTCGGCCAGCGCGATGTCCAGGCGCTCGTTGCGGATCCGGCGGTCGATGTAGAGCACGCCGTTGACCAGCGGGACCAGCGGGCTGGTCGCCAGCATCGCGATCAGCAGGAACAGCGCGGAGACCACCAGCGCCAGCGCGGCCACCCCGGTGGTGGACTGCTCGTCCCCGGAGGCCACCGCACCGATCGGCAGGGCCACCGACACGATGATCCGGAGCGGGTAGTTGACCACCGTGGTCCCGATCACGCCGAGGAACGCGACCGCCGTGGTGACGCCGAAGCTGTGCCACCAGTTGTTCCGGTTCAGCTGCCAGGCCCGGCGGATCGCCGTCCGCGCGTCGCTCTCCTCCAGCACCGTCACCGGGATCTGCGGGGCCAGCCGGAACGTCACGTACAGACCGCCGAACGCCGCCAGCAGGGACGGCAGCGAGAACGCGTCGCCGAACAGGGCCGTGCCCGCCGTCATGAGGGCCTCCAGCAGCAGCAGCGGTCCGTACACCAGCGCCAGCACCGCGGCGGACGTCCCGAGCCGGGGACGGACCTCGCGCCACGCCTGACCGGCCGTCAGCTTCCGCCCGAGGGTGCCGGCCCGCAGCACCACCGTGGCCAGCGGCCCGGCGACCACGTACAGCGCGGCGGCCACCAGCACGGCCAGGCCGAAGAACGGCAGCAACGGCCGGACCAGGTTCCACAGGTCCTCCTGGGTGGGATCCGTGACGCTGAGGTCCGGGAAGTTCTCCACCCCGGCGCGGACGTCGTCGGCGATCAGGAAGGACGTGACCACCAGCGGCACCGCGCCGATGCCGGCCACCACCGCGAGCGGCAGGTAGAGCGGACGGAAGTAGCGGCGCACGGTGTCGAAGACGATGCCGACCTTCTCGCCGAAGCCGAGCGGGCGCAGCGGCAGCACACCGGGCTTCGGCGCGACCGGGACGCCGCCCCACGGGCCCTGCCCCCAACCGCTGCCGGTGCTCCAGCCGGGCTGCCCGAACGCCGGACCGTACCCCGGCCAGTGCCCGGGGGTGCCGCCCGGGGTTCCACCGGGGATCCCACCGGGGGCGCCGCCGGGAGTTCCGCCCGGTCCGGGGGCCTCCGGTCCGGGGACTCCCGGCCCCTGCGGCTGCCCACCGTGCTGCTGCTGACCCGGACTGCCGCCGTCCCCGCTCATTCCGTACCCCTCCATGAGGTCTCGGGCCCGGCTCTCGGGCTCCCGCTCCGAGCCTAGGGCCCGGATCGGACCGTCACCGAGCCGCCCCTGGCCGGTCCGGGGCCGGTCCCCCGGCCCGCATGACCTGACGGGTAATCGACAGCACCGCCCGGTGCCGGTGATCGTGGCAAACACCGGGAACGCACGCTCCGCACACCCGTGGGCCGCCCGCCCACGGGCCGCACGGCCGTACCCGGAACCACCGCCCGGAACCACCGCCCGAGAGCGCAGGCCGCGCGCCGTCGGACCCCGAGGAGCCGCCGATGAGCACCGCCCGTCCCGCCGCCGTCCCCGCCGCCGGCCGACCGCCGTGGGCGGCCCTGCCAGTCCTGCTGGCGGGCGTCTTCATGCCGACCCTGGACTTCTTCATCGTCAACGTCGCCGTCCCGTCCGTCCGGCAGGGCCTGCACGCCGGTGCCGCCGCCGTCCAGGCCGTGATCGCGGGCTACGGCGTCGCGTACGCGGCCGGGCTGGTCACCGGCGGGCGGCTCGGCGACCTGTACGGGCGGCGCCGGGTGTTCATCGCCGGGCTGGCCGCGTTCACGCTGGCCTCGCTGGGCGCCGGACTGGCCCGAAACAGCGGCGAGTTGATCGCCGTCCGGATCCTGCAAGGCGCCGCCGCCGCGGTCGTCACCCCGCAGGTGCTCGCCGTCATCGGCACCGAGTTCACCGGCCGGGCCCGCACCCCCGCGTTCAACGCCTACGGCCTGGCGGTCGGCCTGGCCGGGGTGTTCGGGCAACTGCTCGGCGGAGCGCTGATCGACTGGAACCCGGACGGGCTGGGCTGGCGCGCCGTCTTCCTGGTCAACGTCCCGGTCGGCGTGCTGGCACTGCTCTGCGCGCCCCGGCTGGTGCCCGAGTCCCGGGGCGAACGGCCCGGCGGCGAACGGCCCGGCTCCGGCGGAGGGCCCAGCGGCGGACGGCCAGGCAGTGGACGGCCCGGCAGTGGTGCGCGGCTCGACCTGCCGGGGATGCTGCTGCTCGGCGCCGGACTGACCGCGGTGGTGCTGCCGCTGGTGGTCGGCCGTCAGCAGGGCCGGCCGGCGTGGACCTGGCTGCTGCTGGCCGGCTCGGTGCCGCTGCTGGCCGCGTTCGCCGCCCAGCAGCGCCGCCTCGCCCGGCGCGGGGGCGCCCCGCTGATCGACCCGGGCCTGTTCCGGGAGCGGGCGTTCTCGGCGGGGCTGGCCACCACGCTGGTGTACTTCCTGGCGATGGGCTCCTTCTTCCTGCTGCTGGCGCTGTACCTGCAGGACGGCCGCGGGCTGACACCGCTGCGCTCCGGACTGGTCTTCGTCACCGTCGGCGCGGGCTTCTTCGCCACCTCGGCACTGGCCCCCGCCGTCACCGCCCGGCTCGGCCGGCAGGTGCTGGCGGTCGGCGCGCTCACGGTGGGCGCCGGGTACGCGGTCACCGGGCTGACCGTCGCCCACCTGGGCAGCGGCGGCAGCGGCGGCACCGGCGGCTCCGTGGCGGCGCTGCTGCCCGGCCTGCTGCTGGCCGGACTCGGCATGGGCCTGGTGACCGCCCCGCTGTCGGACACCGTGCTGGCCCGGGTCGCCCCGCGGCACGCCGCGACCGCCTCGGGCGCGCTGTCCACCGCGCAGGAGGCGGGCGGCGCGGTCGGCGTGGCCCTGGTCGGCACGGTCGGGCTGGAACGCGGCACGCCCGCGCACGACTTCACCCTCGGCCTGGAGCTGCTGATCGGCTGCTGCCTGCTGGCCGCCGCCCTGGTCCAGCTCCTGCCCGGCCGGGGCCGCGCCACCCGCCCGGAAACGAGCGCCGCCGCTCCGGCCGTGCAGAAGTGACCGCGGAAGTGACCGCGGCTGCGGCTGCGAACCGGTGACCGCCGCGCGACCGGCCGGCCCGCTCCTCGCCCGTCCCCGGACCGGCGCGGAAAAGGCCGGCGTCCGGACCGGTCGGCGTTGCTAGCATCCGGACGTGGACCTGTTGTCAGCTCAGACCACCACCGCGGCAACGGAGTTGGCGCCCGACAGGGGCCGGACGTCCGAGGTCGGCGCGCTGCTGCGCGAGTGGCGGCGGCGGCGCGGACTGACCCAGCTCGACCTCGCCCTGCTGGCCGACACCTCCACCCGGCACCTCAGCTTCGTCGAGACCGGCCGGGCCCGCCCCGGCCCCGCCCTGCTGGCCCGCCTCGCCGACCGGCTGAACGTTCCGGACCGGCACCGCGACGCCCTCTACCTCGCCGCCGGGCACGCCCCCGCGTCCGCCCGCCCCGCGCCCGTCCCCCCGCACCCGCACCTGCTCGCGGGCGCCGTCGAACGGCTCCTCACCGCCCACGAGCCCTTCCCCGCCCTGGCGTTCGACGCCGAGGAGAACGTCGTCTCGCTCAACCGCCCCGCCGCACTGCTCGCCCGGCTGCTGCCCGAACACCTGCGCCGCCCGCCGGTCAACCTGATGCGCGCCTCGCTGCACCCCGACGGCCTGGCCCGGCACGTGGTCAACCTCGCCGAGTGGCGCGAGCACCTGCTCGGCCGGCTGCACCGCCAGATGGTCCGCTCCGGCCTGCCCGCGCTGCGCGCCCTGCACCGCGAGGTCTCCGACTACCCGGGCCCCGCCGGGCCCGCCGTGCCCGCGCCCGGCGGCGGCGACGTACTGGCCCTCCTGCACCTGCGCGCCCTCGGCACCGAGGTCCGCCTGCTCAGCACCGTCACCACCTTCGGCGCCGGCACCGACACCGACCTCTGCGCCCTCTCCCTGGAGACCTTCCACCCCGCCGACGCCCACACCGCCGAGGCGTTCCGCACCACCCCCGAGGCCCCGGCATGATCTACGACCTGCTGCTCACCGGCCCGCTGCTGCCCGGCGTGTTCGCCTCCACGGTGGCCGCCCTCACCGGACGCCCCGTCACCGACGTCGACGTCGCCGGCCCCGACGACCACGCCACCCGCCGGTGGGACGCCCCCGTCCTGTGCACCCACCAGCACCAGTACGGGGACGTCACCTGGTACCTGGAGATCCAGACCCCCGACCCCGACCTGCCCGAGGCGGCCTTCGCCGCCGGACTCGCCGAACTCCTCGGCCACCCGGTCCTGTTCAGCACCTTCGACGTCCGCCCGTCCGCCTACTGGCTGGCCGCCCCGAACGGCCTGACGACCCGCGCCCGCCTGGAGGACCTGGACGAATGGGAGGACGACGGCGAGGACCTCCCCGGCGGCCTCATCACCGCCGTGCGCGACTTCGTCCCCCAACTGCCCCACCTGCGGATCGACCCGATCGCCGAGGGCCGCCACGCCGACCCGTTCACCGAGGCCGCCGACCGGCCGCGTGGGCAGTGAGATCCTGGCAGGGGCACCCGGGCGCCCAGGTGCTCAGCCCAGTTGGGCGAGGCCCTCGGTGGCGATCGCCTCGAACACGTCGAGGTCGCCCGCGAAGATCGAGCCGGGCACCGGCCAGTGGACCACCAGCTCGGTGATCCCCAACTCCCGGTACCGGCCCGCCCAGTCGACGAAGGCGCCCACCGACCGCAGCGGCTCCTCCGCCGTCGATCCCTGCAACAGCGCCTTCTCCAGCGACGCCACGTCCCGCCCGGCCGCCTCGCAGGCCGCCGTCAGCTTCCCGATCTGCCGCGCGATCACCCCGGGCGCCTGCTCCACCGGCACCTCCGCCGGCCCGCGCGGGTCCCCGTACGTCACCCAGCCCTGCCCGTACTCCGCCGCCAGCTTCAGCCCGCGCGGCCCGGTCGCCGCCACGTAGAACGGCACCCGCGGCGACTGCACGCACCCCGGGATGTTCCGCGCCTCCACCGCCGAGTAGTACGCCCCCTCCCGCGTCGTCGCGTCGCTCGTCAGCAACTCGTCCAACAGCGGCACGAACTCCGCGAACCGATCCGCCCGCTCCCGCGGCGACCACGCCTCCTGCCCCATCGCCGTCGCGTCGAACCCGACCCCGCCCGCCCCGATCCCCAGCGTCAGCCGCCCACCGGACACGTCGTCCAGCGTGATCAGCTCCTTCGCCAGCGTCACCGGATGCCGGAAGTTCGGCGAGGTCACCAACGTCCCGAGCCTGATCCGCTCGGTCGCCGTCGCCGCCGCGGTGAGGGTCGGCACCGAGCCGAACCACGGCTCGTCCCGGAAGCTCCGCCAGCTCAGGTGGTCGTACGTGTAAGCCGCGTGGAAGCCGAGTTCCTCGGCCCGCCGCCACACCTTCTGCCCCTCGCTCCACCGGTGGATGGGGAGGATCACCGTGCTCAGTCGCATACCCCGACCCTACGTGCCGGCGGCAAACCCATCCCGATGGATACCGCAGCGTCGCGGCGGCCGTCGCCCGCCCGATCCGCACCCGAACCACCTGACGCGATCCGTCGGACCTCTCTCGCACCCCTCGGGCGGCACGGCGGTGGTGGCCGCCGCTCCCGCCACGGCTGTCGGCCGGCCGACCGGAGTTCGGCCAGGTGCCGGCTCGCCGAGGGCCCGGCGGCGCCGGACACCTCGGTGAGGGTGGTGACATCGGCCTCGCACTCGCCCAGCCTCCAGAGCAGTGCCGGCCGGGTGCGGTCGGCGAGCAGTCCGGGCACGCTCCCGGCAACGGCCCACCAGGTGGTCCGGGCCGCCGCCGGTCTCCACCGATCAGCCCCCTGGGCGCAGTTCCGCAAAGCGCCGGGTCAGGACCGGACCGAGGTGGTCGACGATGTCATGACCCGGGCTGCCCGGGAACGGAAGGTTGTAAAGGAACGAGGTCACGATGACCTTGTCGATTTCGGGCACGCCCTTCTCGGCCTGCTCCTCGAGGAACTGGAGGGTCTGTTGCCAGTCCGGCGATTCCGCATCGCCGAGATAGGAACTGACCGTCTCCTGGGTCACCTCCCAGAAGAACGGATGCGGCAGCAACGAGTCGTTGTTGAAGATGTGCGTCTCGTAGAGATCCTGGAACCCGGGGATCCGGGCGACCAGTTCCTCCACCAGTTGTACGTCTTCCGACATCATTCTCCTCCGAGTCCGGGGTAGTTGTGGAGGCCGGTGTACTTTCCGGCGTGGGCGTCGTCGATCGCCTTCATGAGCGAATTCGCCACCTGTATGTCCCTGGGGGTCCTGACCACCGGGACCTTCTTTCCGCCCTTCTCCTTCACGACGTCCTTCGTGAGGAAGTTGTTGAGCGCAGCCCTGTACTGGCCGGTGCTGGCGATGTGATCCCTGCCGTGGACCTTCGCTCCGCCAAGAGCCTCGTGATTGGCGGCGGCCAGGGCCGTTCCGTCACCGATGAGTGTCTCATTGCCGAGTCCGTGGTGCATGGCATCGACGATTCCCTGGAGTCGCGGATTGTCGACCTGTGGAATCTTCGGCTCGTGTGTCGAGAGCCCCAGGGGGTCACACGAGGTGTGGGGATTGTGGACGTATGCCTCGGGGTTGGGGTCAGGGGTGAGGCCGAGTGGGTCCGGAGAGGTGTAGCGGGCGGTCTCCGGATCGTAGTAGCGGTTGAGGTTGTAGTGGAGCCGGGTCTCGGGGTCGAAGTACTGCCCGGGAAAGCGGAGCGGGGTGTAGGTGGTACTCGCCGTGGGCCAGCTGGTGTTGCCCCAGAGGGTGGATGTGGCTCGCCACGCGATGGAGCCGGTGGCAGGGTCGACGAGTTCGGTCGGGGTGCCGACCAGATCGGTGACGATCGCGAAGAACCGGCGGTCGATGCCGTGCTGAGAGGTGTCGACTGTCGCAGGGCTGCTGATCGTCTCGGTCTGGGCCAGGGGGTGAAGGCCCTTGTAGTCCCAGGTGAGGGTGTGGGGGCCCGGCAGATAGGGGGCATGAGTCGTCTGCTCGGCGAGAGTGGCGCCGTCCCAGGTGAAGTCGGTCCGCTCGTCGACAGTGGCGCCGTCCGCAGCCAGCCGGAGCTTGGCGGTGCGTCGTCCGAACGGATCGTAGAGATAGTGCCACCGTGTGCCGTCAGGCGTGGTGACGTGGGTCAGGCGGTCCTCCGCGTCCCACGTGAAGCGCCAGGTGTCGGGCTTGTGGGAGAGTCTCGTGACCTGACGGAGGGTGGTGCGGCCGGCGGCGTCGTATTCGTATCGCACGCGGCCGGCCGTGGAGAGCTGTGTTCCGGTGTAAGCACGGCTGCCCAGGGCCGCTTCGGCGGCTCCGCCGGTGGGCCAGTCGGCGCTGGTGATGTTGCCGAGGGGGTCGTAGGCGTAGGACTCGGTCCAGGTCGCCGCACGGACGGCGGAGACACGGCCGGCGGCGTCCAGGTCGAGGCTGCGGTTGCCGTTGAACGCATCGTCGATGCCGGTGAGGCTTCCGTCCGCACGGTATGTGTAGCTGCGGCGCTGGAGGACGGACTGCCCACGGTGCAGCGTCCGGCCCGTGAGGCGGTGCTGGTCGTCCCAGCTGTTGGTCAGGGTGAGGTGCTCGCCGAGGACTCGTTGCTGTTCGCGGCCGACGGCGTCGTAGGTGAAATCGAGCGTTCCCCCCGGAGTGACGAGGGAGGTCGGGCGGCCAGCCGCGTCATAGGACCACGTGCTGGTGTGGCCGGCGGGGGTCGTGCGCCCGGTTCGACGGCCGAGGGCGTCCCGTGCGTGGGTGAGGGTGCGGCCGTTGACCGTCTCCACGAGCAGGCGGCCCATCGGATCGACGGTGCGGGCCAGATCGACATCCGGGCTGACGGCCCGGACCAGGTGCCCGGCCACGTCGTAGGAGTACGCGGTGGTACGTCCTTCGGTCTCCCTGGCGACGGTCTGGCCGCACACGTCGTAGGAGTAGCGGCTCTCTTGGCCGAGCGGATTGGTGAAGGAGACGACCTGACCGGCGGGGTCGTACCGATAGCTGACCGCCCGCTGGTCGAAGTCGCTCTCGGCGACAAGCCGACCGGCCGGATCGTAGCTGTAGTTCCATGTCTGTCCCAGGGCGTTGGTGACAGTCACGAGCTGCATGTTCGCGTCGTGGACGAACTCGATCCGCGCACCGTCGGGACCGGTCCGGGCAGCCAGCGTCTCGAAATGGGTGTACTCGAAGGTGCTCACCTGGCCGAGCTGGTCGGTGTGGGCGAGCATGTTTCCCTCGCCGTCGTACGTCCAGCTCTCGGTGGCCCCGTCGCCGGTCGTCCGGGAGGCCAGGTGCCCCTCGACCGTCCAGCTCAGCCGGGTGACGAAGCCCAGCGGATCGGTGATGGCCGTCGTACGACCGAACGCATCGTGCTCGTATCGGATGGTCCTGGCAGTCGCATCGGTGACCTCGGACGGAAGGCCGGCACGGTCGCACCTGATGGAAGTGGTCTCTCCCAGTGCGTTGGTGATGTTGGTGAGGTGGCCGAGGTCGTCGTAGGCGTAGCGGGTGGTAGCGCCGACCGGGTCGGTGTGGGTGAGGCGGCGACCGTGTGCGTCGTAGGTCTGCTGCCAGGTGGCGCCGCCGGGTCCGGTGACGAGGGTGGGGAGGCTGAGGCGGTCGAGGTAGGTGGCGGTGGCCTGCTGGCCGTCGGGGCGGGTGATGGCGATGAGGTCGCCGGCGCCGTCGTAGTCGTAGCGGGTGGTGCGGCCGAGGGGGTCGGTTTCGGTGAGGAGGCGGTCGTACTCGTCGCGTTCGTAGGTGGTGGTGTGGCCGAGGGGGTCGGTGGCGGCGGTGATCTGGGCGTGGTCGTTGACCAGGTAGGTGGTGGTGTGGCCCAGGGCGTTGGTCTCGGTGTGGGTGCGCAGGCCGGTGGCGGGGTCGGGGTCGGAGTAGGTGAAGCGGAAGGCGAGGGCGCCGGTGGTGCCGCCCTCGTCGGTGACGCGGTCGAGGTGGTCGTAGGTGTAGCGGTACTGGGAGTCGTTGCGGTCGGTCCAGGAGGTGAGGCGTCCGGTGGCGTCGTTGGTGAAGCGCATCGGCTTGCCGGAGGAGTTGTAGACGGCGGTGAGGTGGCCGTCGGTGTAGCCGTAGCGCATCAGCAGTGCGTCGCCGCCGGTCTCGGTGGCGTTCGCCAGGCGCAGGGCGGTGATGCGGTCGTTGTCGACGGTGACGAGGAGTTGGTAGCCGCCGGAGTGGGTGAGGGAGAGCGGGACGCCGTCGGTGTCGTAGGCGAGGGTGTAGTGGCGGCCGTGGCGGTCGCGGACCTCGGTGAGCAGGGCCTCGTCGCCGTCGGGGGTGGGGGTGAAGGTCTTGACCAGGCCGGTGGCGGGGTCGGTGACGGTGAAGTGGCCGTCGACGAGGTCGAGTTCGTGGCGTGAGCCGGCTGAGGCGTGGACGGGGTCGCCGGGTTCGGGGCGGGGGTACGCCTGGGTGATCCGGTCCGGGCGGACGTGGACGACACCATCGGCGTCGATCTCCAGGCGCTCGTCGAAGGTGCAGATCCAGCGCGGGCCCATCCAACGCCCGGTCAGCAGGCCGGAGTCGAAGGAGCGGGTGAACTCCAGTGGGAGCGAGCCGGGCAGCGAGGCGTCGACCTGGTCGATGTACATCCGGCCGGTGGCCATGTCGACGGGCTCGCCGCCGCCGCAGCGGGTGTCCTGCGGGCGGCCCTCGGTGCGCGGGCTCTTGACCTGGTCGCGGCCGCGGCCCTTGGGGTGCGAGCCGCCCCGGCCCGGCCGCCGACCGCCGCCGCCGGAGCGGGGGTGCGGGACTCCGTCCTTGCCCTCGCCGCGCATGATCTTCGCAAGGTCCTTAGCGTGCTTCTCCTCGACCTCGCGGACGTTCCTGGCGACCTGCTTCATGTTGTCGCCGGCCTTGCGGTAAAAGCCCTTCAACGCCTTCCCGGCGTCCTCCGCGAGGGTCTTGCCGAGCTTCTGCGCCGCGTGCTCCAGCGCCCTGACGATCTGGTTGCTCATTCGAAGCTCACCCCCGCGATCTTCGACTGGAACACCTGGGCGTGCCCGGCGACGGTCTCCGCGTGCTCGTGCATCATCCGCGCGTGCTCCTCCAGCGCGTCCGGATCGATCCGGAAGCCGGAGCCGCCGCCACCCGAGCCGCCCCCGCCGCCGAGCGCGCCCTCCGCGGCCCGGAACACCATCCCGGACACCGCGTTGGCGACGGTGTCCACCAGCGGGCCGATCGCCGCCTCCACCACCTGGGCGATGACGTACTGCTCCAACTGCTGTTCCAGGTAGTTGATCAGACGCTTCGCGGCCTGCTCGATCGCCAGCACCGCCGCCTCCGCGAGCCCGAAGGTGGCCACCGCCGCGGCCTGGTCCGCCACCAACGCCGCCGCCAGCGCGACCAGTTCGGCGATCGTCTCGACCTTCATCGCCACGATCACGCCCGCCGCGACGTCCAGCGCCTCCGCCACCACGTGGCACGCCTGGACGAGTTCGTTCAGGTGCTGGTCCGACACCGACGCCCAGCGCGCCAGCAGCGCCTCGTACGACGCCCCCTCGTACGCCTCGCCCAACTGCTGCACCGTCGCCGTCGACTCCTGGTGCGAGCTCTCGACGTTCTGGGCGAACTCCCGGACGTGCGCGGCGAACTCGCGCACCTTGTCCTCGTTCACCGTCGGCCAGTTGATGCCGAAGAACGACAGCAACTCCACGACCTCACCCGGCAGTTCGATCGCCACGCCAAGCCCTCCCCCGAAGACGAACGCACGTTCGTCCGACCGTAGTCAGGAGCGCCGGTCAACAGGCGGACTTTCCCCAGTCTTGACTGTGGAGGGGCAGCGCCCGCTCCCGGGCGGGCACGACCGGCAGTCGGTCCCGGCCCGGTGCCCGGGCCTGCGCGGGGCGAGGGCGACTGGAACCGAGCGCATCCGGACCCACCGCGCCGCCCACCGCGACGACCCGGCTCCGACACCACCGTGGAGATCTCGCACGCCGAGGCGGACACCGGCCGACTGAACCGGGTACTCCCACGGGTCAGGATGCGATGGGTGAACGAGGCTTGACCGAGGTCACCAACGTCCCGAGCCTGATCCGCTCGGTCGCCGTCGCCGCCGCCGCGGTCAGCGTCGGCACCGAGCCGAACCACGGCTCGTCCCGGAAGCTCCGCCAGCTCAGGTGGTCGTACGTGTAAGCCGCGTGGAAGCCGAGTTCCTCGGCCCGCCGCCACACCTTCTGCCCCTCGGCCCACCGGTGGATGGGAAGGATCACCGTGCTCAGTCGCATACCGGCGACCCTATGCGAGGCTCCACCCGTGCTCCTGGATCTCGCGCCGCTCCTGCCGCATCTCGATCCCACGGGGAGCCGCGGGCGATCACCAGGCGAGCCACGGTGCGATCGCGGTACCGGGGACGGTGCCCGGGGCGACCGCGGCGAGCAGCGGGGGGTGACCGGTGGAGGAGGGGGACACGAGCTTGATGGGCTGCTGCCAGAGCGCGGGGTCGGCGGGTGCTCCGCGCAGGGGCCGGATGCGAAGGTCGGGACCGTCGCCGTGCGCGGCGGGAAGGCATCGGAGGTCGAGGTCGTCGAGGGCGAGCGCGCTGGTTCCGTCGAAGTGCTGCGCGAGAACGATCTCTTCGAAATCGGGCAGATCCTGGACGATCACCAGGGAGTTCTCCCGTACGGCCCGGCGGACCTGGTCCAGGGTGTCCGTGGCGGCCAGGTACCAGGTCTCGCCCCAGTCCCCGTAGGCCCAACGCTCGATCACCAGGAGGCCGTCGGGGCGCTCCGGCAACAGCTCCCGGACGGAGCGCCAGAAGTCCTCGTCGAGGGTGCGCTCCTGCAAGCCCGTCGGCGGCGGGCACGGACGCTGGTCCACCACCCCCAGCTCCTCGGACAGCAGATCCGGCAGGACGAGCCCGTGCCGCTCGTCCACGTCCACCCGGAGCACGCCGTCGAAGTCGACCCCGACCAGGACCGAGCCGTCGGCCAGGAGCGAGAGTACGCAGCCGATCCGCACCCCGCGCAGCGCGGCCCGCAACAACCGCGCCGCCTGCTCGAGCGAGACCACCGTTCCGTTGCGGAAGTCCGGCAGCCACTCCGGCAGCGGCACCCCGAGCACCGGCTCGCGCACCACGATCTTCCGCGACCCGACGGCCGAGCGCAGCGCTTCCACGAAGCGCAGCACGGCGTCCTCGACCGCGAACCACTCACCGAAGGAGGGTCCGTCCTCCTCCCGCGGGCTCGCCGCATCGGCGAAGGCGAATCCGCCCGTGTTCTTGACGAGGTACCGAATCACTACTCACCGATCCATACGAGTCCGAACTCCCCGTTCCCGATCGGGCCTATCCCGTAGGTGCCCGAGCGGAGCACCTTTCCGCTGCTCAGGAGGTCCGATGCCTTCTTCCCGCCCTTGAAGATGCCGCCCAGGTGGCCGGTCATGTCCTCCGCGATGAAGTTGGGTCCCCTGCCGCCCTTAGGAGCCTTCAGGATCGGGGACCCACCTGCCGACGGCTGGCCGGTCCGGGTGCAGCCCATCCAGTTGCCGAGGTCGTCCGCCTGGCCCGGGTCCAGTTGCCTGCCGATCTTCCCACGCTTGCCGCCGTTCGCCCCCGGTTTCCCAGTCGTCCCGCGGTACCGGGCCGGCCGTACGGTCTCCGGACGTGCAGCGGTCGTGATCTTCAAACCGGGTGCGAACGACGTGCTCGGCACCCATGGGATCCGGCTCGGTGGACAGCAGGACCCCGCCGGTGGAGCCGCCCGGGCGCAGGACCTGGACGGCGGAATCCTCTTCGGCCCGGGTCCGGGCCGAGTCGTCCTGCGGCCCGGGGCGGTCAGCAGGGGCCGGGCAGGTCGTAGATCGGGAGCCGCCGGGTGTCGCCGAGGCGCCACACCGAGAACAGCCACTCTCCGTAGGAAGCCTCGCTGATGACCTCGACGGTGCTGCCGTCGTCCAGGGTCAGGCAGATGTCCCCGAACTCGTCGTGCTGCTTCAGGGAGAGGTCGACCACCTTGTGGCCGACGAGCAGGTCGATGAGGCGGCGCCGGTCCGGCTCCTGTCCGGAATCCAGGTGGAGCGCGGTCGAGCCCCGGGGGTCGAGGATCTGCCACTCCGTGTTGATGCGGAGGTGCCAGTTCGGGCCGCTGATCCGTGCGCCGAGATAGTCCGTCTCGACGTTCGAGAGCTTCAGGGGGAGGTGGGCGAGGGCGTCGGTCAGGACGGATTCCATCAGGGCTCCAGTTCTACGTGAGCGCGGGACATGACCCACTGCTTCGGCTTCATCCCCGGCGGGAGCTTCTTCGGGGGCTGCGGGGGCTTTCCGGTGAAGGGGTTGATGTATGTTCCGCGCTGTTCTGGAAGGACTCGGCCACGACGAGTTGCCCCAGAGTGTGGGGGTGGTGCGCCAGGCGATGGTGTCGGTGACCGGGTCCACAAGCTCCGTCGGTGTGCCGATCAGGTCCGTGACGATGGCGAAGAACCGGCGGTCGACGTGTTCCTGCGGCGTGCCGGGAGCGGCGGGGGTGGTGACCTGGGTGAGCCGGTCGTCGCCGTCCCAGGTGTACTGCCAGCTGTCGGGCTTGTGGGAGAGGCGGGCCTGTCGGCGCTCGGTGACCCGGCCGGCCCGGTCGTACGTGTAGCGGACGCGTCCGGCGGTCGTGAGCTCGGTACCCGTGAAGGTCCGCGGGCCGGTCGCCAGGCGTGACGAGCCGGTGGCGGGCCAGTCGGCCTCCGTGAGGTTCCCGGCCGGGTCGTACGAGTAGGTTTCGTTCCAGGTCGCTGCCCGGACGGCCGTGACCCGCCCGGGGGAGTCGAGGTCGAACGTGCGGCGGCCCGCCAGGAGGTCGTCGACGGCGATGAGGCTCCCGCCGGCCCGGTACGAGTACCGGCGCTGCTGCAGGACGCGCTGCTGTCCGGAGGGCGTGGAGTGGAGGGTCTGCCCGGTGAGACGGCCCTGCGGGTCCCATGTGTTCGCGAGCGTGAGGCGTCCGTTGACGACCCGGGCCTGCTCCTGTCCGAGCTCGTCGTGGACGAAGTCGAGGCTGCCGCCGGGAGTGACGAGCCTGGTCGGCTGTCCGGCCGGGTCGTAGGTCCAGGTGCTGGTGTGGCCGGTGGGCGTGGTGCGTTGGAGGCGGCGGCCCAGGACGTCCCGACTGTTCGTCACCCGCCGCCCGTTGACGGTCTCGGTCAGCAGGTTCCCGAGCGCGTCGACCGTTCTCACCAGCTCCGAATCGGCGTTGGTCGCTCCGACCAGGTGCCCGGCGCGGTCGTAGCGGAAGCTCGTGCCGCCTCGCTCGTGCTCCTGGCGCAGCACTCGGCCGCGGAGGTCGTAGCTGTACGTCGTCCGCCGCCCGAGCGGGTCGGTTCGCTCGGCCACCTGTCCGGCGGGATCGAGGCGGTAGCTCGTCAGGCGGTCCTGGAAGTCGCTCTCGGCGATCAGCCTTCCGGCACTGTCGTACGTGTAGTTCCAGGTGTTTCCCAGCGGATCGGTGACGGCCACCAACTGCATGTGCGCATCGTGGGTGAAGACGGTCCGGGCGCCGTCGGGGCCGATGCTCGCCGCGAGGGTCTCGAAGTGCGTGTACTCGAAC
Source organism: Kitasatospora sp. NPDC057198 (assembly GCF_042670125.1). Taxonomy (NCBI): domain Bacteria; kingdom Bacillati; phylum Actinomycetota; class Actinomycetes; order Kitasatosporales; family Streptomycetaceae; genus Kitasatospora; species Kitasatospora sp. NPDC057198. The sequence goes on from NZ_JBHUWH010000002.1 coordinate 18,637, forward strand.
GCCTGGATCCGCCCCGCCCCGTCCACGTGGGTGAGCAGGTTGCCCTCGCCGTCGTACGTCCAGTGTTCAGCCGTTCCGTCGGGGCCGGTCCGTCGGCTCATCAGGCCCTCGACGGTCCACGCGAACCGGGTCGCGTTCCCCGCGTGGTCGGTGAGGACCGCGACCCGGCCGAAGGCGTCCCGGTCGTACCGCGTCACCGCGCCGGTGGGATCGGTGACCTCGACCGGGAGCCCGGCCTCGTTGCACCTGATGCGCGTCGTCGCACCCAGTGCGTCCGTGACGGACGCGAGGTGGCGGAGGCCGTGCAGCGGCAACTCCAGCGCGAAGCCATCGACGAGCACATCGAGGCCGCCGAAGCCGATCACGGACCGGTGGATCCGGCGGAGGTGACGGCCAAGGCCGAGCGCATCCGTGCGCACCATGCCGCTCATCGCGCAGACTCCACCCCGGCGAGCGCCGCGTGAGCGGCACACCCGTTCTCGACAGCGAGGCTCTCTCCAAGCTGTCCCGGCGGCACCGCGACATGACTGTGTGGCTGGACGTCGCCCGCACACTGGATCTTCTGGTGGTGACGAGCGCGGCCGCTCTGGTGGAGGCGCGCGACCCCGAGGTGCCGCAGACGGCGTTCGACCACGCGGCCTCCCCCGCCAAGGTACGGCCCGTCACCGAGGAGATCGCACGTGGAGCGAGCAGGTTGCTGGCGGCCGAGGGACTCCACGGCCACAAGTACGCCATCGACGCCACCGCCGCCGAGATGGCGCTCCGCCAGCCGGGCCCGGTGGCCGTGTTGACCTCGGACGTCGACGACATGGCCAAGCTCTGCGGTGACCGGGTCCGGCTCATCGCCATCTGAACCGGCGCCGGGCCAGCGCATCCATGACCTGCGTCGACCCTGCACGCGAGCGGGCGGGAGAAGGGCCACCCGGAGTGCCCGGTGGACCGCCCGCGTTTCGTGCGCCTTCATTCGCGCGCGAAGGCTTGAACAGCCGCACGGGGATTGCCTGACAGGCGCTTCCCTTCGGTCGTCGCCGCGTCCGCTGCCACCGCTCCGCTCAGCCGAGTGCGACGCTGAAGACGTCTCCCCGGCCCGGCCAGTCGTCGCGCTCCTCGTCGCTGCTCACGACGAGGACGGAGACCCTGGTGGCCGCGGCACGGTATTCGGTGTAGTCGCCCTGGTCGGTCCGGACCGTCAGGTCGGGAGGGGAGGGGAGGCGGGCGAGCTCGGCTTCGACCTCGTCCCAGGTGAGGTATTCGGAGAAGTCCACGCCCTGTTCCTCCCGCCATTCCGCGGCGAGGTTCTCGACGGTGGCCAGACGGTGGAGCTCGACGGAGGCGCCCACCAGGACCCAGTCCGGGCCGCCGTTGAAGTAGAGCTCGACGAGTCCGTAGTCCCGCCGGAGGGAGAGGTTCTCTGGCTCGCCCGGATCGTCGAGGAAGGACGGGTGGAATGCCTTCTCCGCATCGGCCAGGGACGAGCCGATCCCCACCCCGTGCAGCCGTCCGGTGGCGATGACCGAGGCGATGAATTCGGCGCCGTTCACGGAATGTCCTCCAGGAAGTCGATCAGTTGTTGTATTTCGTCGGACCGGTGCCCGGTCCTTCTTCGGGGACGGGGGCGGAGCGCACCAGCCAGATGTCGTACTCCTCGGTCGTCACGCCGCAGGAGGTGCGGCCGTCGCGCGCCATGGTGACGAACTCGGGCTGCTGCGGGCCGTCGGTGAGGTGCGCCGCCAAGCACGCGTCGTCATCCCAGCGAACCAGGGCCCATCCGAGACTGCCCATGCCGCGGCCGCCGACGTGGATGAGGAAGGTCCCGTCGGGGGCGAACAGTCCGGACTCCCGCGAGAGCCGGAGCCAGTGCTCGTCGACCCGTGCGGCCCAGTCGGGGGTGCTGAGCGCGACGGTGGCGTCGGGTTCGACGAGGAAACCACAGACTGACAGCCAGACCTCGTCCGGGGACGGCAGGTCGGTGGCGTCCGGTGCGCCGAGGACGGTGAGGCCGGCGGCCTCCAGGAGCAGCCTTCTCGAATCCTCCGGAGAGGCTGACATCATTTCCTCCGGTAGAAGGAGTGGTGGTCTCCGCCAGGTTTGTTGATCTTACCGTTGCGCTCTATCCCCGTGCAGCCATCGGGTGAATTGTCCCACCCGAAATTGACCAGTTCCCGACTGTCGTCGTGCTTGGGCTTTCCGGCGTGGAAGTCCAGGCCAGCGGGGATCATCGGTGTGTTCCAGGACCATGCGGGAACCGTTTTCGGTCTCGAATTGGCAGAAATCCCCCCAATGGGTGGGATCGTTGGATTAGACGTGTCCCGGCATGCTCTTCTACCGCTTGTCCCCGACCGCCTTCCATTCCGCGATCGGTTCTTCCCCGTACGGGACGCCCGCCAGGTCGAAGGCGGCGCGGCCCGCTCGGCCTCCTCGCGGGAGTCGGAGGGGTTGCTGTGCTCTCCCCGAGGCGGGCCCTGGTGGCCGACGAGCAGGTCGACGAGTCGGCGCCGGTCCGGTTCCTGTTCCTGCTCCAGGTGGAGGGCGGTCGATCCGCCGGGGCGACGATCTTCCACTCGGTGTTGATGCGGAGATGCCGGTCGGGGCCGCTGATCCGCGTGCCGAGGAGATCCGTCTCGACGTTCGTGAGCTTCAGCGGGAGACGGGCGCGGGCGTCGTCGAGGACGGAATCCACCTCGGCTCCGGGTTCGTCGGTGTTCCGGGGGCTACGTGCGCGGAACACTGCCCACCGCCGGAATCGGGGCGGCGGGACGGCAGGGTGTCGGGCCGGCGGGACGGCGGGGTCAGATGAAGGGGCCGTCGAGCACCTCGTACCCGCACCAGGCCCCCGCGGCGTACTGGGCGGAGTACGGGCCGGGCCGGCCGACCTGGGCGGGGGTCCAGGGGTCGGGGCCGGGGTCGAGGTCCAGGACGGCGCTTTCGGGTGTGCAGTGCAGGTTCAGGCCGTCGGAGAGGACGAAGTACGAGAGGTCGCTGCTGCACGGGAACCGGTAGGCGTGGACTCCGCCGACGGTGAGCCGGACCAGTCGCCATTCGGCGTTCCGGGGTACGTCCACGGCCTGGATGTCGAGGGTCGCGGTCCGGTCGGCGAGCGGGCTCCGGGGGAGGTGCAGCCGGATTCCGGTGATCACGCCGTCCTCGAAGTGGCCGAACCGTTCCAGGAAGGCCGCCGTGTCCTCGCCGGTGAGTCGTGTCGCCGTCGTCATGGGTCCTCCGGTGCCGCGGGGTTCCGGGTCGACGTGCTCGACGGCGTCCCCGCCACGAGGGTATCCACCGGGGCCGGGGCGGCCCCGGCGGGGACGGCCGGTCGCGGTCAGTCCTCGAAGCAGCGCCGGAAGTCCCGCAGGACGCTGCGCGAGAAGCCGTCCCGGTCCGGGTCCGCCGGGGTGACGAGCGAGACCAGGAAGAACGCCGGCATCAGCAGTTCGGTGCCCTCGGCCGCGGCGGCGGCCGCCCGGTCCCTGGTGCGGACGCCGCCGAGCCGGGCCCCGACCGGGGAGCGGTGGAAGCGGTAGAGGACCGAGAACGGGCCCTGGCCGCTCCCGTCGAGGGCGTACCCGTGCTCCTCCCAGAACTCCTCCATCACGGGCCCGCCGGAGAAGGTGAGGATCTCCGGGTGCTCCTGCCCGGGGTCGGCGTCCGGCCGCCAGTCGGCGTCCAGCGATTCGGCGGCCGGGGCCCCGCAGAAGTACAGCGAGGGCCACCGCCCGCGCTGCGCCCGGACGAACCGGGCCACCCGTTCCGGGAAGGAGGAGTCGACCGTGAAGTCGGTCGAGAACCCGCTGATCTCCACCGCTCCCCCTCCCCCGCGCCGTACCGGCCTTTCCGCTGTCGGACCCTACCAAGTGGCCGTTCTCCGGGGCGGATTCGTCCCTCCGCGTTCTCCGGGAGTCCACGGGGGCGACTCCGGACGTTGGTCGTCCGCTGGCACGCTCACCGACCGGATCCAGCCACGTCGCAGGGAGTGCCATGCGTTTCCGAGTCCCGTCCGCCCTACCGCTGCTGGCGGTCGGCGCGGCCCTGGTCAGCGTCGCCACCACCGCCCCGGCCGCGTTCGCCGCGCCCGGGGCGCCGGGTGGGCGTCCGTCGTTCTGCGGCCACGACAACCGCCGGACGCCCTTCTCCCCGTACCTGTGCGCCGAGCCGGGCCAGCTGCTGGACGTGCGGATCGGCGACGTGCACCCGACCCAGCCGTCGCTCGGCTACGACGAGGTGTACTACAAGCTCGGCCGGTACACCCTGGGCAAGGACGCGGTGAACAAGAAGTTCAGCGACTGGTGCGAGGCCGACGGCCGGATCGAGGCGGTCGCGGTGCGGCCGGGCGCGCGCCTGGACGACCCGTCCTCGTTCACCTGCACGCTGCCGGTGGGCGGCGAGACCGCGGAAAGCACCGCCGCGATGAAGACCGTGGTGATCGGCCCCGGCGGCGAGCCGTTCCTGACCGACGGGCACCACACCCTGACCTCGTTCTACGAGACCCCGGACGGCGGCGCGGACCTGCACGTGCGGCTGCGGGTGCTGGCCAACCTGAGCACGCTCACCCAGCAGGACTTCTGGGCGCGGATGAAGGCCGAGAAGTGGGTCTACCTGAGCGACCCCGAGGGCAACCCGGTCAGGACCAACAAGCTGCCGACCTCGGTCGGGCTGGCGAACTTCCAGGACGACGAGTACCGCAGCCTGCTCTACTTCGGGCGCGACATCGGCTACACCCAGAACTCGGTGCCGTTCCAGGAGTTCTACTGGGGCAGCTGGATCCGGGACGCCGCGCCGGTCGACCTCTCGGGCTGGGACCGCGACGACCTGACCAGCTACCTGGCCGCGGTCGAGGGCACCACCCGGGCGATGGCCGCGCTGCCGAGGACCGCGCCGGTCGACAACGGCTTCACCGCCGGCGACCTGGACGCGCTGGACCAGTGGAACGCCGGGAAGGCCGCCGACAAGGGCGAGTTCGGCAAGCTGAGCAAGCCGTACGCGGACGCCAAGCCGGGCAAGCTGGCGTACGCGCTGGAGTACAAGCGGGTCAACGGCCTGGGCTGACCGCCCGGGAGGGGCTCAGGGGGTGACGAAGCGCGCGAACGGCGCCGGGGCGCCCTGGCCGGCGCCCTGGAGGGCGGCCACCTGCTCGGCGGTGAGCGCCTTCTTCCAGACCCGGACGTCCGCGAGCGCGCCCTTCCAGGGCTTCACCCACAGGTCGCTGGAGCGGACCCGGCCGAACTCCAGCGGGCCGGTGGAGGCGAGGACCTGCGGCGCCTCGGTGGTCTGGGCGAGGGCGCCGTCGACGTACAGCGTGATGGTGCCGTCCGACTTGTTGTAGACGCCGGTGAGCAGGGTCCAGCGGCCGGTGACGACCTCGGTGGTGGAGGCCGCCGTCGCGCTCTTGCCGATCGCGGCTTCGGTCTGCACCCGGAAGACCCAGCGGTTGCGGAGCCGGTCGGACGCGTCGTCCCGGCCGAGGTAGAACGAGAAGAACTTGTCGTTGTTCTGCGAGAGGGCCACCTTCGGGACGGTGTCGACATCGAGCCGGACCAGCGCGGAGACGGTGAAGTCGGCGCCGGTGTCGACCGTCCCGGCGTCCGACTCGGCGTAGCCCTGGGGGGTGCCGGCCAGCAGCAGGGACTGCCCGTCACGGCCGGCCGTGGCGCCCAGCGTCGCGCTCGGGCCGAGCGTCAACTTGGGCGTGACGGTGGCCGGTTCGGGCGTCGGCGCGCTGCTGCTCTGCTGCGCCCGGGGCGACTTCCCGTCGCCGGAGTTGGCCAGCACCAGCGCCGTGGCACCGCCGCCGAGCAGGACCACGCCGGTCACCACGGCGACGATCCGCAGCAGCCGCCGGCGGCGGGTCTCCCGTTCGGCGGAGTCGGCCATCGCCTGCCAGTACTCGGCGCTGCCGGGGCCGGACTGCGGTCCCCCGTCCGGCCCGAAGCCCCCGCCCATGCCCGTGTTCGCCACGTTCTCCGCCCCATTCGATCCGCGTCCGGCCGTGCCCGCCCCGTTCCGTGGTGAAACTCTAGGCGGCGGCGTTCCCCCGCAGTAGGCCAGGGGCCGGGTGCGCCCGTTCCGCCGGGCTCGGCGAGCTCCTCCCGCACACGCCTGTTCGATACCGGGAGGGGGTATCGTGGGCCGGATGACGGAGCGGACCGGGCGGACCGGGCGGACCGGGCGGGCCACGGACCCGGCACCGGCCGGGCGGTCGGCCGCCCGGTGGGCGGTGCTGTGCGCCCTGCTGCTCGGGCTGTTCCTGATGCACGGCAGCCCGGCAAGCGCCGCCGACTGCCACGCCGCGACGACGGCGACGACGGCGACGACGACGGCGGCGGCGGCGCGGGCGACGACCAAGGCCGCGCACGGCGGGCACGGGGACGACCACCCGTCGGCCACCGGCCCGGTGCGGCACGGGGGTTCGGCGTCCTCCTGCGTCTCCACCCAGGCCCGCGACCGGCTGCCGCTGCCCGCCCCGGGCCCGGCCCTGCCGCCCGCCCCGCCGCACCCGCCGCTCGCGGGGCCGCCGGGCACCGGCACCGAACGGGGCGGCCGGGCACCGCCGGACGGCGGGCGGGAACTGCTGCTCCGGGTCTGCGTCGCCCGCAGGTGAGGGCGCCACCCGGCCGGTCCGCGCGACCGGCCGGGCGCCGCGTCCTGTCCGCGACCGCGCATCCGCGCGCGCACCCTGGAGCGAACCCCCGATGACCCGTACCACCACCCGCCGCCGTGCCCTGCTCTCCGCCGCCGCGGCCGCCGCGCTCTCCCTCGCGCTGGCCGCCTGCGGCAGCGGCACGGACGGCATGGACGGCATGGACGGCATGGACCACGCCGCCACCGCCTCCCCCGGCGCCACCGCCCCCGGCCACGACATGGCCGGGATGGACCACGGCGCGAGCGGCGCGAACGGCACACCCGGCGCGAACGGCACACCCGGCACGCCCGCCGCGAACGGCACCGCCGCCGAGCAGGGCGGCTACCGGCTGGACGGCGCGCTGTCCGGCAGCGAGTACCGGTTCACCGTGACCGGCCCGGACGGCAAGGTCCTCACCTCGTACGAGCCGGAGCAGACCGCGGAGCTGCACTTCTACGCGATCCGCTCCGACCTGTCCGGCTTCCAGCACCTGCACCCGGTGCGGGCCGCGGACGGCACCTGGACCGCCCCGCTGGCCGCCCTGGCGCCCGGCGACTGGCGGATGTACGCCTCGTTCGTCCCGGGCGCGGGCAGCGGCGCGGGCGCCGGCCTGGTGCTCAGCCGCACCGTCGCGGTGCCCGGCGCGGCCACCCCGGTGCCGCTGCCCGCCGCCGCCACCAGCACCACCGCGGACGGCTACCGGGTGACCGTGGCGGGCACCCCGCGGGCCGGGGCGGCCGGGGAGCTGACCGTCACCGTCAGCAGGGACGGGCAGCCGGTCACCGACCTGGAGCCGTACCTGGAGGCGTACGCGCACCTGACCGCCTTCCACGCGGGCGACCTGGCGTTCGCGCACCTGCACCCGGAGGCGAAGGCCGCCGCGGGGACGGGCGGCGGGCCCACCCTGTCCTTCCACGCCGAGCTGCCGCAGGCCGGGGACTGGCGGCTGTTCCTGCAGTTCCGGACCGGCGGCACCCTGCACACCGCGGCGCTCACCCTGGACGTCGCTGCCTGACCCCGGCCCGACCCCGGCCCACCCGCGGCCCGTCCGCACCCGACCCCGGCCCCGTCCGCACCCGGCCGCGGGACCCGACCGCACCCGGCCTCCGGGCCCGCCCGCACCGGGCGGGTCCGGTTGTCCGGCGAGTGCGCGAAGATGGACGGATGACCCGCTCCCCGCGCCCCCGCCTGATCGCCACCGACCTCGACGGCACCCTGCTGTGCTCGGGCGGCACGGTGACCGTCCGGACGGCCGCCGCGCTGGCCGCCGCCGAGGCCGCCGGGGTGCAGGTGGTGTTCGTGACCGGGCGGCCGCCGCGCTGGATGCAGCACCTGGGGCCGCACATCGGCGGCCACGGGGTGGCGATCTGCTCCAACGGCGGCGCGGTGGTGGACGTGCGGCGCGGCGAGCTGCTGGAGAGCTACCCGCTCGACCCGGCCGGGGCGCTCTCCGTGGTGGACCGGCTGCGGGCCGAACTGCCCGGCACCGCCTTCGCGTTCGAGTTCCCGGGCGGCTTCGCCCGGGAGCCGGAGTACGACGTGGTGATGTGGGAGTCCGACCGGGAGCACCCGGTGGGCACCGCCGCCGAGCTGCTCGCCGCCGGGCAGGTCGACGGCCTGTTCAAGATCCTGGGCAAGCACCCCGACCTCTCCCCCGACGCGTTCCTGGACCGGGCGCGGGCCGCCGTCGGCCCGCTCGCCGAGGTGACCCGCTCCAGCCCGATCCCGCTGGTGGAGATCAGCGCCCCCGGCGTCACCAAGGCCAGCAGCCTCGCCCGCTGGTGCGCCCAGCAGGGCATCGACGCGGCCGAGGTGGTGGCCTTCGGCGACATGCCCAACGACCTGGAGATGCTGGCCTGGGCCGGCCAGTCCTACGCCGTCGCCAACGCCCATCCGCTGGTGCTGGCCGCCGTCGCGCAGCACACCGTCAGCAACGAGCAGGACGGCGTGGCCACGGTCATCGAGGCCCTGCTCTGACCTCCGCCCGTCCTCACAGGCCGAGGTCCAGCTCCGGCTCCCGGGGCGGCTCCGGCCCCCGGGGCGGGTCCAGGCCGAGCAGGCCGGCCATCGTCTCGGCGGCCCGGACGGCGGCGTCGCCGCAGCAGTTGTTGAACAGCACGTGCACCTCCCGGGCCCGCTCCGCCATCGCGCGCACCCGCTCCACCCAGGGGGCGAGCTCCTCCGGCGGGTAGTCGTGGCGGAAGCGGTCCTCCTTGGAGCCGGTGCCCCAGGCCGGGCTGCGGCCGTGGAAGCGGACCACCGCGAGGCGCGGGGAGGTCACCGGGGCGACCGGCGGCATCGAGGTGGGCAGGCCCTGCGCGGTGTCCACGGCGACGGCGGCCGCGTCCAGCTCGGCCAGCAGGGCGCGGGTGCCGGCGGCGAGGTCGGGCCGCCACCAGTCGGGGTGGCGGAACTCCACCGCGAGCGGCCAGCCCGCGGTGCGCTCCCGGCAGGCGCGCAGCACCGCCCGCGCCGGGGCTCCCGGGACGAGTCGCGGCGGGAACTGGAACAGCAGGGTGCCCAGCCGCCCGGCCGCCCGCAGCGGCTCCAGGGCGCCGCTGAACCGGGCCCACGCCTCGTCCAGCAGCCCGGGGTCGTCCCGGCGGGCCGTCCGCAGGTCGGCGGGGAGCGCGGCGGTCCGGGTGGGGTGGCCGGTGAGCAGCGAGAACGCCTTCACGTCGAAGCGGAAGTCCGCGGGGGTGCGCTCGATCCACAGGGTGCTGTTGCGGGTGCTGGGCAGCGCGTAGTAGGTGGCGTCGACCTCGACGACCGGGAACCTGCTCGCGTAGTGGCGCAGCCTGCCCTCGGCGTCCCGGCGGCCCGCCGGGTACCAGCCGCTGGCCAGCAGCTCCTTGTCCGTCCAGGAGCAGGCGCCGACCCTGATCTCTCCCATGCGCCGCGTCTTCCCCGTCCTGCTCGATCGATGCCCGGCCCGCCGCGGCGGCCGGGGCGCCGTGGTCAGAGCCGGGCGGTCCAGCGGACCCGGGTGCCCCTGCCGTGCGGGCCGTCCTCGTGCCAGGCGTCGCCGCCGAGCGCCTCGGCCCGGCGGGTGAGGTTGCGCAGGCCGGAGCGGCGGCCGCCCTCGGGGATGCCGACGCCGTCGTCGGTGACGGTGAGCAGCACGCCGGGCGGGCCGGTGCGAGCGGGCGAGGGGGAGAGCGGGCGGCCGTCCCCGCCGAGGTGGACGGTGGCGTCGAGCTCGACGGCGACCCGGGAGGCGCGGGCGTGCCGGGCCGTGTTGGAGAGCATCTCGCGCAGCGCGGCCAGCAGTTGGCGGGAGGTCTTCTCGCCGACCAGGCTCTCCACCGGGCCGGTGAAGGTGATGGTGGGCTTGAAGCCGAGCGCGGCCGCGGCCTGGCTGCCCTCGCGCAGCACCCGGGTGCGCAGGGTGTCCGGCTGGTCGTCGGTGTCGCCGTGCTGGAGCGCGTAGATGGTGGTGCGGACCTCCTGGATGGTGGCGTCCAGCTCGTCCACGGCCTGGCCGATCCGCTCCTGCACCTCGGGGACGACGGCCCGGCGGGCGGCCGACTCCAGCATCATGCCGGTGGCGAACAGCCGCTGGATGACCAGGTCGTGCAGGTCGCGGGCGATCCGGTCGCGGTCCTGGAAGACCGCCAGGCGCTGCTGGTTGCGCTGGTACTCGGCCAGCCGCAGGGCGAGCGCGGCCTGCGAGGCGAAGGTCTGGGAGAGCTGCCGCTCGGTGTCGGTGAACGGCGCCGTCCCGGCCGCGCGCCACACGCACAGCGCGCCCAGCACCCGGCCCGCGGAGACCATCGGCACCGCCATCGCCGGGCCGAACTCCCGGGCCAGCCGGTCGAACTGGGCGTCGGAGCCGGTCTCCGGGGAGGTCGCCAGGTCGTCCAGGTAGACCGCCTCGCCGGCCAGCAGCCGGGGCGCGAAGCCGCCCTCCGGGAGCAGTTCGCCGGTCAGGTGGTCGGCCCGTTCGCCGGAGGCGTGCGCCACCCGCATCCGGTCCCCGCCGGCCGGGAGCAGGATCATCCCCAGCGCGCCCTCGGCGAGTTCGCGGACCTGCTCGGCGGCGACGGTGAGCGCGATCTGCGCCTCGTCGGTGGACAGCAGCGAGGTAGTGACCGCGGCCGCGCCGGTGATCCAGCGTTCGCGGCGGCGGCCCTGCTCGTACAGCCGGGAGTTCTCGATCGCCACGCCCGCGGCCGCGCCGAGCGCCAGCACCACCTGCTCGTCCTCGGGCGTGAACGCGCCGCCGCCCTTCTTCCCGGTCAGGTACAGGTTGCCGAACACCTCGCCGCGGACCCGGATCGGCACCCCGAGGAAGGAGACCATCGGCGGGTGGTGGGGCGGGAAGCCGACCGAGCGGGGGTCGGTGGACAGGTCGGTCAGCCGCAGCGGCCGGGGGTCGTCGATCAGCGCGCCCAGGATGCCCCGGCCGGTGGGCAGGTGGCCGATCCGCTTCGCCGTCGCGTCGTCGATGCCGATGTGGATGAAGTCCGACAGGCCGCTGCCGTTCGGGTTCACCACGCCCATCGCCGCGTAGTCGGCGTCCACCAGTTCGGCCGCGCCCGCGGCGATCCGCTGCAGGGTGGCGTGCGGGTCCAGGCCCGCGCCGACCGAGACCACCGCCTCCAGCAGCCGCTGCATCCGGTCGGTCACCGCGGCGGCCGACTGGAGGCGCTCGGAGACCTCGGTGACCAGGGTGTCCAGCCCGAGCGAGGAGATCTCGGGGATGCGCGGCCGGCCGCCCGTGGCGGCCGGCTCCTCCGGCGTCTGCATGTCACCAGTGTGCACGTCTGTCATGGTTTGCCCCATTCCCCGCCGTGGTCGGGCCCGGTCAGACCGCCATCCGCTCGCCCGCCCGCTCCCGCTCGACCATGCCCGCCAGCCGGCCGCCCGGCCGGGCCGCCAGCTCCGACCAGCGGCCGCGCTCGACCACCCGGCCGCCGTCCAGCACCAGCACCTCGTCCACGCTGCCGTCGTCCAGCCCGGCCAGCCGGTGGGTGATCAGCAGCGTGGTGCGGCCCGCGGTGGCCGCCAGCAGGTCGGCGGTCAGCGCGTCCGCGGTGGCGGTGTCCAGGTGCTCGGCGGGCTCGTCCAGCACCAGCACCGGGAAGTCCGCGAGCAGCGCGCGGGCCAGCGCGAGGCGCTGGCGCTGGCCGCCCGACAGCCGGGCCCCGTGCTCGCCGACCATGGTGTCCAGGCCCGCCGGCAGGCCGTCCACCCACTCCAGCAGCCGGGCCCGCTCCAGCGCCGCGCGCAGCGCCGCCTCGTCGGCGTCCGGCCGGGCGAGGCGCAGGTTCTCCCGCACCGAGCTGTCGAAGACGTGCGCGTCCTGCGCGCACAGCCCCACCACCCGGCGGACGTCCTCGCCCGCCAGCTCCCGGGTGTCGGTGCGACCGGCCAGCAGCACCGACCCGGCCGAGGGCTCGACGAAGCGCAGCAGCGCCTGCGCCAGCGTGGTCTTGCCCGACCCGGACGCCCCGACCACCGCGATCCGCCGCCCGGCCGCCAGCTCCAGGCCGACGCCGCACAGCGCGTCCCGCTCGGCGCCCGGCCAGCGCACCGTCAAGTTGCTTACGATGACCGGGAGTCGGACGGAAGGCAGCGGCTTCGGGGCGTCCGGCTCGCGGACCGGCAGCGGCGCGGCCAGCACCTGCTCCAGCCGCTCCCGGGCGGCCCGGGCCCGCTCCCGGTGCCGGACGGCGAGCGGCATCCCCGCCACCGCCTCGAACGCGGCCAGCGGCGTCAGCACCACCACCGCCAGGCACACCCCCGGCAGCGAGCCCGCCGCCACCGCGCGCACCCCGACCGCCGACGCCGCCGCCACCGTCAGGCCCGACACCAGCGCCACCAGCCCCGCCGAGAGGCCGGCCGCCGCGGCCGACCGGGCCGCCAACCGGGTCAGCACCCCGTCCGCGTCGGCCGCCGCGCCCAGCCGCCGCGGCAGCGCGCCCGCCACGGTCAGCTCGGCGGTGCCGGTCAGGGTGTCGACCACCGCGGTCGCCAGCTCGCCGCGGGCGGGCGCGTTCCGGCGCTCCGTCCGGCCGGAGACCCACCGCTCCAGCAGCGGGACGGCCGCCCCCGCCAGCAGCAGCCCGCACGCCAGCACCAGGCCGGCGAGCGGCAGGAACGCGGCCAGCGCCGCCGAGGCGCCCAGCGAGACCAGCACCGCGACGGCGGCCGGCAGCCGCCAGCGCAGGTGGAAGTCCTGCACCGCGTCGACGTCCGCGACCAGCCGGGACAGCAGGTCGCCGCGCCGGAACTGCGGCAGCCCGGCCGGGGCCAGCCGCTCCAGCCTGCGGTAGACCGCCGTCCGCACCCCGCCCAGCGCCTTCAGCACCGCGTCGTGCGCGACCAGCCGCTCCGCGTACCGGAAGACGCTGCGCCCGATGCCGAACGCCCGCACCGAGGTCACCGCGACCATCAGGTACAGCACCGGCGGCATCTGCGAGGCCCGCGAGATCAGCCAGCCGGAGGTGCCCATCAGCGCGACGGCGCAGCCCGGGGCGAGGGCGCCGAGGACGACGGCGAGCCAGAACCGGGGGACCCGCTGCCGGGCGGCCCCTTCGGGGAGCGGCTCCTCTTCGTGCCGGGTCTGCGGGACGGCGCCTTCCGCTTCGCGCGGTTCCCCGCGCCCCTGGTTGCGCGTCCGGTCGCGCGCCTGCGGCGGTGCCGGCGGGCCCGGGAGGTGGATGTGGTGGTCGGCGAGGGCCGCGAGGGCGGGGCGGTGGGTGATGAGCAGGACGGTGCGGTCGAGGGTGCGCAGGGTGTCGAGGAGGGCGGCCTCGGTGACGGGGTCGAGGTGGGCGGTGGGTTCGTCGAGGATCAGGACGGGGCGGTCGGCGAGCAGGGCGCGGGCCAGGGCGAGGCGCTGGCGCTGGCCGGCGGAGAGGCCGTGGCCGTTCTCGGCGAGGCGGGCGTCGGGGGTGGTGAAGTCGACGTGCGCGGCGGCGAGGGCGGCGGCGAGGGCGGCGTCGCTCGCGTCGGGGCGGGCGAGGCGGACGTTCTCGGCGACGGTGCCGGCGAACAGGTGCGGGTGCTGCGGGACCCAGGCGACCTGGGCGTGCCAGCTGGCGGGGTCGGTGTCGGCGAGGTCCTGCCCGCCGAGCAGGACGCGGCCGCCGTCGGGGCGGACGAAGCCGAGCAGGACGGCGGCGAGGGTGGTCTTGCCGGCGCCGCTCGGGCCGGTGAGGACGGTGGTGCGTCCGGCCGGGAGGGTGGCCGAGAAGCCGGAGAGCGTCGCGCCGCCGCGGCCGGGGTGGCGCACCGTCAGGTCCTCGATCCGCAGGTCGGTGCCGGTCGGGGCGGGCCGGGTGCCGTCGGCGGGCAGCGGGGTCTCCAGCACCTCGAAGATCCGTCCGGCCGCGGCGAGGCCCTCCGCGCTGGAGTGGAAGAGCGCGCCGACCTGGCGGATCGGCAGGTAGACCTCGGGGGCGAGGACGAGCACCAGCAGGCCGGTCTCCAGGTCGAGGGTGCCGTTCACCAGCCGGAAGCCGATCGAGACGGCGACCAGGGCGACCGAGAGGGTGGAGAGCAGTTCCAGCGCGAAGGAGGAGACGAAGGCGAGGCGCAGGGTGCGCAGGGTGGCGCGCCGGTAGTCCTCGGTGATCCGGCCGATCGCGGCGGCCTGGGCGCGGGCCCGGCCGAAGACCTTGAGGGTGGGCAGTCCGGCGACCACGTCGAGGAAGTGGTGGGAGAGCCGGGAGAGTCCGGCGAACTGGCGGTCGGTGCGGGCCTGGGTGGCGTACCCGATCAGGATCATGAACAGCGGGATCAGCGGGAGCGTCACGCAGACGATCGCGGCGGACTCCCAGTCGGCGCCGAGGATCCGGGCCAGCACGACGAGCGGGACGACCACGGCGAGGGCGAGTTGCGGCAGGTAGCGGGCGAAGTAGTCGTCGAGGGCGTCGACGCCGCGGGTGGCGAGGGTGGCGAGGTCGCCGGTGCGCCGGCCGGCGAGGTAGCCGGGGCCGAGCGCGGTGGCGTGGTCGAGCAGGCGGCGGCGCAGCGCGGACTTGACGGTGGCGACCGAGCGGTGGGCGGTGAGTTCGGTGAGCCAGGCGACCAGCGCCCGGCCGAGCGAGACGCCCGCCAGGCCGAGCAGCTGCCCCCACGTCCGGTGCTCGCCGTCCTGGAAGGCGCCGACCACCAGTGAGGCGATCAGCGCGGCCTGGGCGATCAGCAGGAGCGCGCCCGCCCCGCCGAGCACGACGGTGCCGGCGAGGAAGGCGCGGGTGGTGCGGGCGTGCGCCAGCAGCCGGGGGTCGATCGGACGCATCCGCTGCCGGCGTTCCATCGGGCTCTGCTCCTGGGTCAGTGGTGGGCGGCGGGGATGTGCTGGACGCCGATCCGGCGGCGGAACACCCAGTACGTCCAGCCCTGGTAGAGCAGCACGAGCGGGGTGAAGACCGCCGCGACGACCGTCATCACCTTGAGCGTGTAGGGCGAGGACGCGGCGTTGGTGACGGTCAGCGACCAGTCGGGGTTCAGCGTGGAGGGCATCACGTCGGGGAACAGCGCCAGGAAGAGCATCCCGACGGCGGCCACCACGGTCAGGCCGCTGAGCGCGAACGCCCAGCCCTCGCGGGCCAGCCGGTTGGCGCCGAGCGCGCCGAGCAGGGCCAGGACGGCGACGACCAGCGCGGCCAGGCTCCAGCCGTTGCCGGAGTGCGCCTGCGTCCAGACCAGGAAGACCAGGGCGAGCACGGCGGTGGCCAGGCCGAGCGCGGTGGCCTGGGCGCGGGCCCGGGTCCGGATCTCGCCGGCGGTCTTGAGCGAGGCGAACACCGCGCCGTGGAAGGTGAACAGCGCCAGGGTGGTGAGGCCGCCGAGCAGCGCGTACGGGTTCAGCAGGTCCCAGAGGGTGCCGACGTAGTTCTTGTCGGCGTCGATGTCGACGCCGTGCACGATGTTGGCGAAGGCGACGCCCCACAGGAAGGCGGGCAGCAGCGAGGTCCAGAAGATCGCCAGCTCCCAGTTGCGCTGCCAGCGTTCGCCGCTGCGCTGGTGCCGGTACTCGAAGGAGACGCCGCGGACGATCAGGCAGACCAGGATCAGCAGCAGTGGGACGAAGAAGCCGCTGAACAGGGTGGCGTACCAGTCGGGGAAGGCGGCGAAGGTGGCGCCGCCCGCGGTGAGCAGCCACACCTCGTTGCCGTCCCAGACCGGGCCGATGGTGTTGATCAGGACGCGGCGTTCGGCGGTGTCGCGGGCCAGCAGCCGGGTGAGGATGCCGATGCCGAAGTCGAAGCCCTCCAGGAAGAAGTAGCCGATCCACAGGACCGCGATCAGGACGAACCAGAGGTCGTGCAGGTGCATGTGATCCGTCCTCAGTACGCGAAGGCGAGGGGCTGGTCGGCGTCCTCGTCGTCGGAGGGGCCGCGCAGGGTCGGGTCCTTGGCGGGCGGCTGCTCGGTGGTGTCGGGGCCGGCGGCGGCGTACTTGGCGAGCAGCTTGACCTCGATGACGGCGAGGACCGCGTAGAGGACGGTCAGCGTGGTCAGGCCGACCACCTGGGTGCCGACGGTGACGTTGGGGGAGACCGCGTCGCGGGTGCGCATCAGGCCGAACACCACCCAGGGCTGGCGGCCCATCTCGGTGAAGATCCAGCCGAAGCTGTTGGCGACCAGCGGGAAGCCCATGGTGAGGATGCCGATCCGCCAGCTCCACCGGGTGAAGAAGACGTTCATCCCGCGGTTCCTGGTGAGCATCAGCTTGGGCGGCTCGTCCTCGCCGGTGCGGTGCTCGGGGGCGAGCCAGAACTTCCGGCGGGTGGTCCACAGGCCGATCAGCGCGGCGGCGAAGGACGTCATGCCGAAGCCGATCATCAGCCGGAAGCCCCAGTAGGTGACGAAGATGTTGGGGATGTAGTCCTCGGGCTGCCCGCCGTACTGCGCGGCCTCGGCGGCGGCGGTGTCGTTGATGCCGGGCACCGCGGAGGAGAAGTCGTTGTGGGCGAGGAAGGACAGTATCCCGGGGATCTCCAACTCGACCGAGTTGTGGCCCTTCGAGACGTCGCCGATCGCGAACACCGAGAACGGGGCGGGCGCCTGGGTGTCCCACAGCGCCTCGGCGGCGGCCATCTTCATCGGCTGCTGCTCGAACATCACCTTGCCGAGGGTGTCGCCGCTGATCGCGGTGCCGAGGCCGGCCACCACGGCGATGGCCAGGCCGACCCGCAGCGAGGTGCGCATCGCGGCGGTCTTCTTCCGGTCGCTTTCCTTGCCGCGCTCGGCCCGCCACAGGTGGTAGCTGGCGATGCCGACCACGAAGGCGGCGCCGGTGAGGAAGGCGGCGGTGAGGGTGTGGAAGACCTGGACGACGGTGGTGTTCTGGGTCAGCACCCGGACGATGTCGGTGAGCTGGGCCTTTCCGGTCTCCGGGTCGATCCGGTAGCCGACCGGGTGCTGCATCCAGGAGTTGGCGGCCAGGATGAAGTACGCGGAGAGCGCGGTGCCGATCGCGACCAGCCAGATGCAGGCCAGGTGGACCTTCTTCGGGAGCCGGTCCCAGCCGAAGATCCACAGGCCGATGAAGGTGGACTCGAAGAAGAAGGCGATCAGCGCCTCCATCGCCAGCGGGGCGCCGAACACGTCGCCGACGAAGCGGGAGTAGTCGGACCAGTTCATGCCGAACTGGAACTCCTGGACGATGCCGGTGACCACGCCCATGGCGATGTTGATCAGGAAGAGCCTGCCCCAGAACTTGGTGGCGTGGAAGTACTTCTCCTTGCCCGTGCGGACCCAGGCGGTCTGCAGACCGGCCACGATCGAGGCCAGGCTGATCGTGAGCGGCACGAAGAGGAAGTGGTAGACGGTGGTGATGCCGAACTGCCATCGCGAGATGGTCTCGTGAGCGACTGCTAGGTCCACTGCGCCCTCTCTCACAGGGGTTGTGCCACATACCGGACAAAGAGGCAGATCTAGCACGCAAGCGCGCCGAACCGTCCCAAGCTTGTCCGCTTGTGAACGTGAACACGTTCACAAGGGAAGTATCCATGATGCTTATCAGTGCGGTGGCGTGGGGGTGGGTGTTTCGTGACACACCGATGATCGGGCGCCCGACCGGCCGCTCACAAGCAGCGGCCGGGCACCGCGGGTGTACCGAACGGCGCTTGACGCCGACCGCCCTGACAGGGCGTCAGCGCTGGCGGGGCAGCGAGAGCCGGAAGGACGCGCCGTCGCCCGGCGCGGTGCGCAGGGTCAGCTCGCCGCCGTGCGCCGAGACCAGGGCGCTGGCGATCGCCAGGCCCAGGCCCGACCCGCCGCTCTCCCCCGCCCGGCGGCTGCGCGAGGCGTCCGCCCGGTAGAAGCGCTCGAACACCTGGGCGGCCTGGTCCTCGCTCAGGCCCGGCCCCCGGTCGACGACCTCCAGCAGGCAGCCGCCGTCGGAGCGGCCCACCCCGATCCGCACCGCGGTGCCGGACGGGGTGTGCTTGACCGCGTTGCCCACCAGGTTGGTCACCACCTGGCGCAGCCGGGCCTCGTCGCCCAGCACCGGGGCGGGCTGCGGGGCGCCCTCGCCGTTCGGGCCGGTCAGCGCGACCGGGCGGCCCGGGTCCAGCGCGGTCAGGTCGTGCAGGGCGTCGGCGGCCAGCGTGCGCAGGTCCATCGGGGCCAGGTCGAGCGGGCGCTCCTCGTCGAGCCGGGCCAGCAGCAGCAGGTCCTCGACCAGCGCGCCCAGGCGCACCGCCTCCGACTCGATCCGGTCCATCGCCCGGTCCACGTCCTGCAGCGCGCCCATCCGGTGCAGCTCGGCGAAGCCGCGGATCCCGGCCAGCGGGGTGCGCAGCTCGTGCGAGGCGTCCGCGACGAAGCGGCGCATCCGCTGCTCGGAGGCGGCCCGGGCGGCGAACGCCGTCCCGATGTGGGTGAGCATCCCGTTCAGCGCGGCGGACAGCCGGCCCGCCTCGGTGCGGGCGGGCAGCTCCGGCATCCGGTACGACAGGTCGCCGTCGGCGATCCGCTGGGCGCCCGCCTCCAGCTGGCGCAGCGGCCGCAGCCCGGCCCGGACCGCGAGCGCGCCCAGGCCGGCGATGCCGACCAGCACCGCGCCGCCGATGGTCAGGAAGGTGGTGCGCAGGTGCGAGATCGTCGACTCGACGTCCGCCAGCGGCACCGCGACCTGCACGTACTTGGGCCCGCCCGGGTCGCCCGTGCCGCGCTGCAGCGGCAGCACCAGCGAGCGCCACTCGCTGGAGCGCGGCCCCGAGGCGGTGAACGGCTCGTCCAGCCGCTCGGTCAGCCCCTTGCGGTCCAACCCGGGCAGCTGCGGGTCCGGGTCGGATTCGCTCAGCGGCTGCCGGATCACCGACAGCACCGAGCCGTCCTCGGCCAGGTAGCGCACCACGTACTCGCTGGGCAGGCCCTGGCCGGAGCGGCGGCCGACGCTCTGGGTGCTGCTGAACACCGAGGTGGTGGACTGCCTGGACGGCGCGCGGTGCGACAGCGGCTCGGCGAACCGGTCGAGCTGCTCGTCGGCCCGGTCCACCAGCTGCCCGCGGACGGTGCCCAGCACCAGGGTGTCGCTCACCACCAGGCCGGTGGTGACCAGCAGCAGCGCGAGCACCAGCAGGCGCACCCGCAGCGAGAAGCGGGCCATCTCAGCTGTTCGGCGGGCGGCGCAGCGCGTAGCCGATGCCGCGCACCGTGTGGATCAGCTTGGGGCCGTGCGCCGGGCCGGAGTCGAGCTTGCGGCGCAGGTAGGAGATGTACGACTCGACGATGGAGAGGTCGCCGCCGAAGTCGTACGCCCACACGTGGTCGAGGATCTGCGCCTTGGAGACCACCCGGCCGACGTTGGCCATCAGGTAGTGCAGCAGCTTGAACTCGGTGGGGGAGAGCGAGACCGGGACGCCGCCGCGGGTGACCTCGTGCGCGGTCGGGTCCAGGGTGAGGTCGGCCACCACCAGGCGGCCGTCGTCGGCGGGGCCGCCGGCCCGGCGCAGGATCGCCCGGATCCGGGCGATCAGCTCCTCCAGGCTGAACGGCTTGGTGACGTAGTCGTCGGCGCCGACCGCCAGGCCCTGCACCTTGTCGCCGGTGCCGTCCTTGGCGGTCAGGAACAGCACCGGGACGTGCTCGGGGCTCTGCGGCCACTGGGTCTGGTCGCGCAGCCGCTGCACCACGGTGAAGCCGTCCAGGTCGGGCAGCATCACGTCGAGGACGACCAGGTCGGGGCGCTCGGCGGCGACCGCGTCCAGCGCCTCCTGGCCGGTGGCGGCGGAGGCCACCCGGAAACCGGAGAAGCGCAGGCTGGCCGAGAGCAGCTCGCGGATGTTCGGTTCGTCGTCCACGACCAGCAGGAAGGGCTCGTTCCCGGCCTGCCCGGCCGCGGTCGGATTCGACTGCACTGCGCCTGACACGATTGCTCCGCCTCCCGGCCGGACGAATGGGCCACCCCGAACACCACGGGGTCTGTCCGACGGCGCCCGCCGGGGAGCGCCCGACGGAATACTGTCAGACAGACCCTAGCCCGGCCAGGCTACGCAAAGTGAATGAAGATTGGATTAGTCATCCGCTCGTACCCGAACCGGTACCTGCACCGGCGCCCGCGGCTCCCCCGGCGCCGCCACCGCGGCCGCCGAAACCGCCCGCGGCGTTGCCCTCGGTGAGCTGGGTGGCCTGGTAGGAGCCGTCCTCGGCCTTGCTGCCCAGCACGGTGACGCTCTGGCCCGGCTGCAGGTCGCCGACCTTGCCCTCCTTGGTGGTGGTGACCTTGGTGGAGTCACCGGTGGTCACCTTGACGGTGGTGCCGTTGGCCTCGGTCAGGTAGACGGTGCTGCCGTCCACCGACTTCACGGTGCCGCGGGTGAAGCCGCCCGCCGCGCCGCCGTTCTGGCCGCCGCCGTTCTGGCCGCCGCCGTTCTGGCCGCCGCCGTTCTGGCCGCCGAAGCCGCCGTAGCCCCCGGCGCCGCCGTAGCCGCCGCGGGTGCCGCCGCCGGGGAACCGGTCGTTCGCCGCCCCGGCCCGGTTGGCGGTGCCGCCGCCGGTGCCGTCGTCCTTCTGGTACCAGACGCCCCCGGCGAAGGAGAGCACGGCGATGACGCAGCCGGCCAGCGCCAGGGTCGGCCAGGGGAGCTTGCGGCGCGGTGGCGCGGCCAGCTCGGCGGTGATGTCGCGGGCGTCCGGCGCGGTGGCCAGCAGCTCCTGGTCGTCAGACACGGGGGTCTCCTTCTACTCGTGTTCTACTCGTGCCGCAGGGCGTCGATCGGGCGCAGCGAGGCGGCCCGGTTGGCGGGGTAGCTGCCGAAGAACAGGCCGATGGCGACGGCGATGCCGAACGCGCCGAGCACCGACTCGGGGATCACCACCGGTTTGATGCCGACCACCGAGAAGTGCGAGCCGGCGATGCCGACCAGCACGCCCAGGCCGGCGCCGATCACCGACAGCAGGGTGGACTCGGCGAGGAACTGGCCGAGGATGACCGCGCGGGGCGCGCCGAGCGCCTTGCGGATGCCGATCTCCCTGGTCCGCTCGGCGACCGTCACCAGCATGATGTTGGTGATGCCGATGCCGCCGACCAGCAGCGAGATCGCGGCGACCGCGCCGAGCAGGACGGTGAAGGTCTTGTCGGTGGACTCGCGGGCGCTCAGCAGCGAGGTCTGGTTGCTGATCCGGAAGTCGGCCTTGGTGGCGTCCTTGACGGCGTGGGTGCCCATCAGGATCCGGGTGATGTCGGACTGCGCCTCGGTGGTGGCCCCGGCGGAGGACGCCTGCACCAGGATCTGGTTGACCGAGCCGAAGCCGGTGAACGCGTTCTGCACGGTCGGCAGCGGGGCGATCACCACGTCGTCCGGGTCGTTGAAGCCGGTGGAGCCCTTGGTCTTGAGCACGCCGACCACGGTGAACGGGGTGCCGCCGATGGTGATCTTCTTGCCGACCGGGTCCTCGGCGGCGAACAGCTCGGTGGCGGTGGTCGAGCCGAGCACCGCGACCTTGCGGGAGTTCAGCACGTCGTCGGCGGAGAAGTAGTCGCCCTTGCCGACCTTCAGGTTGGAGGTCTCGAAGTAGGCGGGGTAGGTGCCGACGATCTGACCGGGCTGGTACGAGATGTTCCCGTACAGCGCGGTGCCGCTGGTGGTGACCACCGGGGCGACCGACTTGATGGCCGGGGTGTCGGTGGCGGTGGCGAGCGCCTTGGCGTCGTCCACGGTGAGCTTCTTCGCGGCCGTCGCCGAGCCGCGCGAGGCGGCGGAGGAGACGGTCAGCGCGTTGGTGCCGAGCGAGGTGATCGAGTCCTTGACCGCCACCGAGGAGCCGTTGCCGACCGCGAGCAGCAGGATCACCGAGGCCACGCCGATCAGCACGCCGAGCATGGTCAGCGCGGAGCGGACCTTGTTGGCGGCCAGGCCGGCCACCGCGAAGCGGAGCATCTGCCAGGCGATCACGCGACCACCCCCGCGGCGGCGGCCAGCGCGGGCGGCGGGCCGTCGACCGGCGCCTGCCGGACGTCCGAGACGATCGCGCCGTCGACCAGCCGGAGCACCCGCTTGGCGTGCAGCGCGACCTCGTCCTCGTGGGTGATCACCACCACGGTGCGGCCGCGCGCGTTGAGTCCGTCGATGATGCCCAGCACCTCCTCGGTGGAGCGGCTGTCGAGGTTGCCGGTGGGCTCGTCGGCGAGCAGCATCGCGGGCGCGGTGACCAGCGCCCGGGCCACCGCGACGCGCTGCTGCTGGCCGCCGGAGAGCTGGTTGGGCCGGTGCCCGGCCCGGTCGGCCAGGCCGACCAGGCCCAGCGCGGCCATCGCCCGGCGGCGCCGCTCGGCGGCCCGCACGCCCGCGTAGGCCAGCGGCAGTTCGACCTGGGCCAGCGCGGTGGTGCGCGGCACCAGGTTGAACGACTGGAACACGAAGCCGATCTTGCGGTTGCGGACCAGCGAGAGCTGGCCCTCGTCCAGGTGGCCGACGTCGGTGCCGTCCAGCAGGTAGCGGCCGGAGGTGGGCACGTCCAGGCAGCCCAGGATGTTCATCAGGGTCGACTTGCCGGAGCCGGAGGAGCCCATCACCGCGACGTAGTCGCCCTCCGCGATGTCCAGGTCGACGCCGAGCGGCTCGCCGCCGCCGGTCATCGGCCCGCGCAGGGCGTGCACGACGGCGTCGCCGTGGCCGTACGACTTGGTGACCCTGCGGATCTGGATCACCGGGGGCTTGGCGGTGCGCATCAGCGGGTGCCTCCGCCGCCGCCGCCGTTGCGGGTTCCGCCGCCGAAGCCGCCCGTGCCGCCGCCGAAGCCGCCGGCGCCCGCGCCCGCGCCCGCGCCCGCGCCGGGGAACTGGCCGGACGGGAAGCCGTTGCCGGTGCCCGCGGTGGTGGAGGTCAGCTCGACCTTCTCGCCCTCGGTCAGGCCCTCGGTGACCTGCACGGTGCTGTCGCCCTCGATGCCGACGGCGACCTGCACCCGCTCGGTGGAGCCGTCGTCGTGCACCACGGTCGCGGTGCGGGTGGAGCCGGTGCCCTGGAGGGCCGCGGTGGGCACCGACAGGGCCGCCTCGGCGGAGCCGGTGGTCACCGAGATGGTGGCGCTCAGGCCGGTGCGCAGGGTGGAGGTGTCGCCGCTGATCTGCAGCGTCGCGCCGTACTGCACGGCCCCGTTGGTGGAGCTGGAGGGCAGCGAGGAGACCGACAGCACGGTGGCGTCCAGCTTGGTGTCGGACTGCGCGTTCAGCGTGACGGTGGCCGACTGGCCCTTCTTCAGCTTGAGCGAGTCCAGTTCGGAGAAGTTCGCGGTGACCTCCATCCCGGACGGGTTGGTCAGCACGATGAAGCCGGACGGGGTGCTGCTCGAACTTCCGCCGCTGGTACCGGACTTGGCGCCGGTGGAGGAGGAGCCGCCGGAGGAGGCGCTGCCGGAGGAGCCGGTGGAGCCGGTGCCGGAGACGGTGTCGCCGACCTTGTTGGCGATCGAGGCGACGGTGCCGTCGGTGGTCGCGGTGAGCGTCGTCCCGGCCAGCGCGTCCTTGGCGTTGGCGAGCGTCGCCTCGGCGTTGTCGACCTGCTGCTGGGCGGAGGCCACCTGCGCCTGGTCGACCTTGACGGTGGTCGTGGTGGTCGGCTGCGGGGTGCTCTGGGCGCTCGCGCCGCCGGTGCCGGTGCCGGTGCCGCCGCTGCCGCTGCCGCTGCCGGTGCGGCCGGAGTTCGACGAGCCGGTGGACGTGCCGGGCAGCGTGGTGGTGACCGTCTCGCCCGCCTCGGCCTTGGTCAGGTTGGCCTCGGCCGTGTTCAGCGCGGCCTGCGCCTGGTCGACCTGCTGCTGGGCGGCGGCGGTGTCGACGGTGGCCAGCACCTGGCCCTTCTTCACCGCGTCGCCGACCGCGACCTTCACCGAGGTGAGCCTGCCGCCGGTGGTGAAGTCCTGCCCGGCGTCGGACGGTGAGAACAGCGTGCCCGATCCGGACACCGTGGCCTGGACCGTGCCCTTGGCGACGGTGGCGGTCCTGACCTTGGAGCTGGTCGCGGCCCTGCTGGTGCCGCTGTCCAGGGTGGTGTACGCCAGCGCGGCCCCGCCGAGCAGGGCCACGCCGAGCGCGGAGTTGACGAGGACGGCCCCACGCCGTCGCGGAAGCACCTTCATGGCGCAGAAGCATCGTCCCGCGCTCTTGCGCCGCTCTGTGCGGATCCTGGACACCGGCTGGGGGCAGCGATCCGGACAGATCAGGACGGAACGACCACCGGAGGGCCGGCGGCCCACCGGCCCGCCACCAGCCCTTGACCCGCCTCCCAGCCACCTCCCAGCAAAGTCCCGTCACCGCTTCACGCGGGGCCCGCGACCGGCACCGCGCGCCGCGGCGTCAGTCGGTGAGCCGGCCCGCGAAGTGGTCCAGGTACGCCTGCATGTCGAAGTGCCCGTGCCCGGACAGCGCGAACACGATCGCCCGCGACTCGCCGGACTCCCGGCAGGCCAGCGCCTCGTCGATCGCCACCCGCACCGCGTGGGTGGACTCCGGCGCGGGCACGATCCCCTCGGCCCGGGCGAACGCCACGCCCGCCTCGAAGCAGGCGGTCTGCGGCACCGCGACGGCCTCGATCAGCCCGAGCTCCCTGAGGTGGCTGACGATCGGCGACATGCCGTGGTAGCGCAGCCCGCCGGCGTGGATCGCGGGCGGGGTGAAGCCGTGCCCCAGGGTGTGCATCTTCATCAGCGGGGTGGTGCCCGCGCTGTCGCCGAAGTCGTAGTCGTAGCGGCCCGCCGTCAGCGAGGGGCAGGACGCGGGCTCCACCGCGACCGCCCGCACCGCCCGGCCGCCCGCCAACTGCTCACCCAGGAACGGGAAGGCCAGCCCGCCGAAGTTGGAGCCGCCGCCGGCCGCGCCGATCACCACGTCCGGGTAGTCGTCGATCCGGGCGAACTGGGCCTGCGCCTCCCGCCCGATCACCGTCTGGTGCAGCAGCACGTGGTTCAGCACCGAGCCGAGCGCGTACTTGGCCCGGCCGCCGGCCGCCGCCACCGTCTCGACCGCCTCGGAGATCGCCAGCCCCAGGCTGCCGGTGGCCGCCGGGTCGGCCGCCAGCGCGGCCCGGCCGGCGGCGGTCAGCTCGGAGGGCGAGGCGTGCACCGAGGCGCCGTAGGTCTCCATCAGGGCCCGCCGGTAGGGCTTCTGATCGTAGGAGACCCGGACCATGAAGACCTCGCAGTCCAACTCCAGGAAGGAGCAGGCCAGGCCGAGCGCGCTGCCCCACTGCCCGGCGCCGGTCTCGGTGACCAGGCTGGTCACCCCGGCCGCCTTGTTGTAGTGCGCCTGCGCCAGCGCGGTGTTGAGCTTGTGCGAGCCGGTCGGGTTGCCGCCCTCGTACTTGTAGTAGATGCGGGCGGGGGTGCGCAGCGCGCGCTCCAGGCGCTCGGCGCGCACCAGGGGCGCGGGGCGGAAGCGGCGGTACAGGTCGAGGACCGGGCCGGGGACGTCCACCTCGCGGGGGCCGCCGAGCTCCTGGGCGACGAGTTCGGCGGGGAACAGCGGGGCGAGGTCGTCGGCGGTGACCGGCTCCTTGGTGCCGGGGTGCAGCATCGGCGGGAGGGGCTCCGGCAGGTCCGGCAGGATGTTGTACCAGGCGGTGGGGATCAGGTCGGCGTCGTGCTGGTTCATCCGGGCTCTCCCTGCGGTGCGTCGTGCGCTTGCCGCAGGGAGTCCTTCCACCCGGCCGGGGCGGGCAATCCGGCCCGCCCGCCCCGGCCCTTCCCGGTGCCGGGTCAGAGCTCCTTGCGGAACGCCTCGGCCGCCGCCAGGAACAGGTCGTTGCCCTTGACCTCGCCGATCGAGACCCGGACGCCGTCGCCGGCGAACGGGCGGACCACCACGCCGGCCTCGGCGCAGGCGGCGGCGAAGTCGAGGGTGCGCCCGCCGAGCCGCAGCCAGACGAAGTTGGCCTCGGAGTCGACGACCGTCCAGCCCTGGGCGCGCAGGGCGGCGGTGACCCGGGTGCGCTCGGCGACCAGCGCCTCGACCCGCTCCAGCAGGGCCTGCTCGGCGCGCAGCGAGGCGACCGCGGCGTCCTGGGCGAGCTGGCTGACGCCGAACGGGACGGCGGTCTTGCGCAGCGCGTCGGCGACCGGCTCGTGGGCGACCGCGAAGCCGACCCGCAGGCCGGCCAGGCCGTACGCCTTGGAGAAGGTGCGCAGCACGCAGACGTTGGGGCGGTCGCGGTAGAGCTCGATGCCGTCGGGGACGTCGGCGTCGCGGATGAACTCGCGGTACGCCTCGTCCAGGACGACCAGGACGTCGGCCGGGACGGCGTCCAGGAAGCGGACCAGCTCCTCGCGGTGGATGGCCGCGCCGGTCGGGTTGTTGGGGTTGCAGACGAAGACCAGCCGGGTGCGGTCGGTGATCGCGGCGAGCATGGCGTCGAGGTCGTGGGCCTCGTCGGCGGTCAGCGGGACGGGCACCGGGGTGGCGCCGGCGACCTGGGTGATGATCGGGTACGCCTCGAAGGAGCGCCAGGCGAAGACCACCTCGTCGCCGGGGCCGGCCGCGGAGAGCACCAGGGACTGGGCGACGCCGACCGAGCCGGTGCCGGTGGCGACGTGCTCGGCGGGGACGCCGAAGTGCTCGGCGAGCTCGGTGACCAGGGCGCTGACCGCCATGTCGGGGTAGCGGTTGAAGTCGCCCGCGGCGGCGATCGCGGCTTCCAGCACGCCGGGCAGCGGCGGGTAGGGGTTCTCGTTGGAGGACAGCTTGAAGGCGTCGGCCCCGGCCGGCTTGCCGGGCTTGTAGCTGGGGATGCCGTCCAGGCTGGGCCGCAGGCGGGGGCCGTGTTCGCGCTGAACCACGGGGTTCTCCGTTTCTCGTTCCTCGACGGTGGCGTCGTTCCGCCCCCGGTCGGGTGCGGTGAACGATACCGACCGCCCTCACCCGTGCGGGTGAGATGCTCGTCCGGGTTACGGGTGCAGTTCGGCCATTCTGCCGGGTTCCTTTGGCACATGTCAGAGGTATCCGGGCCGGAAAACCGCCGCAGTCGAAGGGCACCCGGCCAAGGTGTTCATGGAGAAACGTATCTTCGACCTTCTGTAGCGAACCGGTCACGGACCGCCGCCACGCACCATACGATCGGTCCGCCATGACAGCAGCAGCCAACCAGAACGGTCGACGGGCCACCGCGTCCCGGCGCCTGGAGCGGGCCGGCATCCGGGACGTCGCGGCGGCCGCCGGCGTGTCCATCACCACCGTCTCGGACGCCCTGAACGGCAAGGGCCGCCTCCCGGACGAGACCCGCAGCCGGGTCCGCGAGGTCGCCGAGCGCCTCGGGTACCGGCCGTCCGCGGCCGCCCGCACCCTGCGCACCGGGCGGTCCGGGCTGATCGGCCTGACCGTCACCACGTACGGCGAAGAGCCGTTCACCTTCACCGAGTTCGCCTACTTCGCCGAAATGGCCCGAGCCGCCACCAGCGCCGCGCTCGGCCGCGGCTACGCCCTGGTGGTGCTGCCCGCCTCCTCCCGGCACGACGTGTGGAGCAACATCGCGCTGGACGGCACGGTGGTGATCGACCCGCCCGACCAGGACCCGCTGGTCACCGAGCTGTACCGGTCCGGGGTGCCGGTGGTCTCCGACGGCAAGCCGGGCAACTGCCCGGTCACCGCCTGGGTCGACAACGACCACGAGGCCGCCGTGCTGAACATCCTGGAGCACCTGAGCGAGGCCGGCGCCCGCCGGATCGGCCTGCTCACCGGCACCTCCACCGACACCTACACCCGGCTCTCCACCGAGGCGTACCTCGCCTGGTGCGACCGGGTCGGCCAGGAGCCGGTGTACGAGGCGTACCCGGCGCACGACCCGGCCGCCGGGGCGGTCGCCGCCGACCGGCTGCTGGCCCGCCCGGACCGCCCGGACGCGGTGTACGGCCTGTTCGACCCGAACGGCACCGACCTGCTGGCCGCCGCCCGCCGCTACGGGCTGCGCGTCCCGGACGACCTGCTGCTGGTGTGCTGCAGCGAGTCCGACGTGTACGCCAACACCGAACCCCCCATCACCACCCTCTCCCTGAAACCCCGTCGGATCGGCACCACCGTGGTCAACCTGCTGATCGACGCGATCGAAGGAGTCGACGCCGGCACCGGCACCGCCCCCGGCCGGCTCTTCCCGCCGCGCTACCGCACCGCCGGCACCGGCCCGCCGCCCGGCACCCTGATGCCCACCGAACTGATCGTCCGGGCCTCCTCGCAGCCCCGCGCCCCGCGCACCACCGTCAGCCCGCCCCGGCCGCCGGGCGAGAGCTAGCCGCCCGGCGGGAGCCGGCCGCCGGGAGTCGACCTCCGGGAGCCTGCCTCCGAGAGCCGGCCGCCGACCGCTCCGAACCGTCACACAACGGGACACACCGGACAGCCGGGCGGTCGGGCTCGGGCCGGTCCGGGCGGGTCGACAGAAACCGGATACCGACCAGGTGAGGACGACGGGAGAGTGCGCTTCCTATGATGGGCGAATGACACCCGAGGACCTCTTCCGCGAACCCGAGCACCCGCACTCGGGCCCCCGCCCCCGCCAGGACCTCGACGTGCTCCCGCAAGGCTCCTACTTCGAACCGGCCGAACCCGCCGGCTACCCGTACGAGGAGACGCACAGCACCTTCGGCGGCGCCCGCTACCTGGAGCAGCACTGGGCCCCCGCAAGCCAGTTCGGCGCCGACGCGCCCCCCGTGCCCGGCCACTACGCGCCCACCGGGCGGGCCCCGCACGAGGACCCGCCGACCATCGAGCTCGGCCCGCCGATCGACACCCCGCCCGTCGAGGTGCACTTCCCCTACCCGCAGCCCGAACCCGGCGAGGGCCCCGGACCGCTGTTCGTCATCGGCGACGTCCACGGCTACCTCGACGAACTGCTCGCCGCCCTCCACCAGCAGGGCCTGATCGACACCGAGGGCCACTGGTCGGCCGGCCGCTCCCGGGTCTGGTTCCTCGGCGACTTCACCGACCGCGGCCCCGACGGCATCGGCGTCATCGACCTGGTCATGCAGCTGGCCGCCGAGGCCGCCGCGGCCGGCGGCTACTGCCGGGCCCTGATGGGCAACCACGAACTGCTCTTCCTGGGCGCCTCCCGCTACGGCGACGAGGCCGTCCAGTCCACCGCCGGCACCGCCTCCTTCCTCGCCGCCTGGCGCCTCAACGGCGGCCAGCAGCACGACCTGGAACGCCTGCAGCCGCACCACATCAGCTGGCTGTCCCGGCTGCCCGCGATGGCCCTGGAGGACGGCCACCTGCTGCTGCACTCCGACACCACCGCGTACCTGGAGTACGGCGAGACCATCGCCGACGTCAACGACGCCGTGCACGCCCTGCTCGCCGACGAGGGCATCGACGAGTGGTGGGACGCCTTCCGCAAGTTCACCAAGCGCTTCGCCTTCCGCGGCCAGGCCGGCACCATGGCCGCCCAGGAACTGCTCGCCGTCTTCGGCGGCTACCGGGTCGTCCACGGCCACAGCCCGATCCCCTACCTCACCGGCGACCAGCCCGAGGACGGCACCCCGCCGAACGTCCCCGGCCCCTACATCTACGCCGACGAGCTCGCCATCGCGATGGACGGCGGCGTCACCATGGACGGACGCCTGCTGGTCGCCCGGCTGCCACTGAACTGACACCCGCCGACCCGCCCCGCGACTGAACACCTGACCGGCAACTGCACGGACACGCAAGGGAACTGAGCGACCGGAAGTTCCGGAAAGAGGCTGTCGGCCCGCTCCCGCGCGCCCCTACCATCGAGGCCACTGACCTCCGTCGACCTCGCGGAACGGGGTACCCATGAGCAACCCCCCGCGCCTGCTCGCCGAGGACCGCGCCGACTTCGCGCGGCTGCTCGACGAAACGCTGCGCGACACCGGCGTCCGACAGGCCCTCGCCGAACCGGGCGACCACCTCACCGCCGAACAACTGCACACCAAGGCACTCGCCGACGCCGACACCGTCGCCGCACCCGCCGCCCCCGAGTACGCCCACTACCTGGCCCTGCGCACCGCGCTCGCCGAACACCCCGGCACCGCACCGCCCGCCGGCGCCGGACTGTTCCCCGTCCTCACCGTGCTCACCCCCGTCCTGGCCGGGGCCGCCGGACTCGTCCTGCTCCTGATCGGCTGGCTGCTGCGCGCCACCGCGCCCTCGCTCACCCTCGGCCGCTCCACCGTCACCGCCGGGATCGTCGCCCTCGCCATCGCCGCCGCGGCCCTCCTGGTCGGCGGCGCCGGACTCGTCCTCACCGCCCTGCGCGACGCCTCCACCGGCCCCGGCCACGCCGACCCCCAGCAGCACGCCGACCTCGCCGAGGCCCGCGACGCCTGGCGCGAGGCGCTGCGCGAACGCGCCCTGCTGCCCTGGCTGCACGCCAACCTGGCCGCCACCCCCGTCATCGCCCCGCTCCCGCACACCCGGCCGGCCCCGCCCGACCTGCACAGCCCCGGCTACAGCCGCGCCGCCTACTCCTCCCCCGGCTTCAGCAGCCCCGGCGTCGAGGGCCTCACCGACGACCAGGGCCGCCCCCGCGAACGCTCCACGGAATTCACCGGCCCCGGCTACTCCTCCCCCGACTTCACCGGGCCCGACGAGGTCTGAGAGCGTGCACAGGGGCTCGGGAGAGCCCCGCCAGGGGCTCGGGGAACGGCGAGCCCGGGTCTGCGCGAGGTTCACTGCCGGAGCGCGCATCGGCTTCGGGTTCCGTTTACGGCGCGCAGCAGCACGGACACTCCGATGGACTCCGGCCGTCAGCAGCACGGCCCCGCCGTTCCCGACGACCGGCTCTCTCCCCCACGCTGAGGGCCGGGGGGCCGGAGGGTCGGGACCCGTCAGGCCGCCGGGCCGCGCCGCAGGGCCAGTGCCACCGGCACGCCCAGGGCGCACAGCAGGGCGCAGGCCGTCCAGACCAGGGTGTAGGCGTGCTCCGAGGGGGTGTCCGGGCGCAGCAGCAGGTGGTCGAGGACCGCTGCCGCGGCCACGCCCGCCACCGCGCCCGCCAGGGACTTCAGGGTGTTGTACACGCCCGTGCCGATGCCGGTCTGGTCGGCCGGGAGGCGTCGCATCAGCAGCGCGGGCAGCAGGCTCAGCCCCAGGCCCGCGCCGTAGCCCGCGAGCGCGCCGCCGACCACGAACTGCCAGGCCGCGGCGTGCCCGAGGGCGATCAGGCCGTAGCCCGCGGCGCACAGCGCGAAGCCGCCGGCCAGGACGGCGGCGACCTCGTGACGGGACGTCAGCCGGTGCGCCGTCACCGCGCCCAGGGTGGCCGCCGCGGTCTGCGGCAGCACCAGCAAGCCCAGCACCAGCGGCACCGCGCCCAGCCCGTAGCCGGTCTCCGCGGGCTTCGCCGCCTCGAAGGCCAGCGTCGGCCCCTGCGCGCCGTACAGCGCGCAGCCCAGCAGGAAGCTCAGGCCGAACACCGGCGCGGTCGCCCGCCGGGCCAGCAGCCGGACGTCCACCATCGGGGTGCCGGTGCGCAGTTCCTGGCGGACGAACAGCGCCAGCAGCAGCGCCCCGGCCGCCAGCAGCGGCAGCGTCACCGCGCCCGGCAGCACCCCGCTCGCGCCCAGGCCGGACAGCAGCAGGGTCAGGCCCAGCGAGAGCAGCCCCGCCCCCGCCCAGTCGATCCGGCCCGCCGCCCGGGTCGCCGACTCCGGGACGAGCCGCCACACCACCGGCAGCGCCAGCACCGGCAGCACCGCCAGCGCCCACAGCAGCGGACGGGTCGCCGCCGGGTCCGCGCCCAGGCCGCCGACCGCGATCGCGCCCAGCGTCGAGCCGACCGTCAGCGAGCCCACCAGCGGGCCGACCGCCCGTCCGCCGCGCTCCTCGCCGAGCCGGTCGCGCAGGATCGCGAACTCCAGCGGCAGCCAGCAGGCCAGGAACCCGGCCAGCGCCCGCCCGGCCAGCAGCACCGGCAGGTCGGGCGCCAGCGCGGTGACCACGAAGCCCAGCAGGGTCAGCAGCACGGTGATCCGCAGCAGCCGCCGGTGCCCGTACAGGTCGCCCAGCCGCGAGGTCAGCGGCACCGCGACGCCCGACACCAGGAACTCCGCGCCCAGCGCCAGGCTCAGGTCGGAGGCCCGCAGGTCCAGGTGCTCGCCGAGCCGGGGCAGCAGGATCGGGAAGCCTCCCTGCAGTACCCCGCTGGCGAACTCCACCAGTGCCAGCAGCACGACGGCGGAGGCGGCGGCCGTACGGGGACGGGAGGCGGCGGTGACGGTCATCGGCGGTTCCGTGGGGGTGCGGGAGGGTGGGGGTGGCGGCCAGGATGGCTAACCTGGAGAGCACCGCACCGCCCACGCACGAATCCGTTCCTGCGGCCGACCCCGCGCAAGGATCAGCCATGATCGACGAACTCGACCTGGCGCTCGTCGACGCCCTCCGGGTCGACCCGCGAGCCCCCTGGTCCCGGCTGGCCGCCCCGCTCGGCGTCGACCCCGCCACCCTCTCCCGCCGCTGGGCCCGGCTCACCGCGAACGGCGACGCCTGGGTCACCTGCTACCCCTCCGCCGACCGGATCGGCCGCGGCCTCACCGCGCTCGTCCAGGTCGACTGCCCCGCCGACCGGATCACCGCCGTCGCCGCGGGCATCGCCCGGCACCCGCAGACCGCCAGCATCGAACTCGTCACCGGTGACGCCGACCTGCTGCTCACCGTCGCCGCGTACGACCACGCCTCGCTCACCGCGTACCTGGTCGACCGGCTCGGCACCGTCCCCGGCGTCCTGCGCACCCGCACCACCCTGGTCGAACGCACCCTGGTCGAGGGCAGCCGCTTCTCCAACGGCGCCCTCGACGCCGAGCAGCGCCGCGCCATCGCCGCGCCCCCGCCCGGCGCGGCCAGGCCGGTCGCCGACCGCCGGGTCGAGGAGGACCTCGCCCTCATCCAGGCCCTCGGCGCGGACGGCCGGATGCCCTACGCCGAACTCTCCGCCCGCACCGGCCTGCCCGCCACCACCGTCCGCCGCCGGCTGGCCGAACTGCGCGACTCCGGACGGGCCGTGCTGCGCTGCGACGCCTCCCCCCGGGTCACCGGCCACCCCGTCGGCGCGATGCTCTGGCTCGACGTCCCGCCCGCGGCCCTGCCCGACGCCGCCCGCCGCCTCACCGCCCTCCCGCAGACCCGGATGTGCGCCGTCACCGTCGGCCCGGCGAACCTCGCCCTCTACCTGATCGCCCCGCAACTCCCCGACCTGCGCCGGATCGAACAGGACCTCGCCCACCACCACCCGGCGATCCGCGTCCACGACCGCCACGTCACCCTGCGCACCCTCAAACTGGTCGGCCACCTCCTCACCCCGGACGGCCGCCGGACCGGCTACGTCCCAATCGAGCCCTGACAGCAAAAGCCCCAACAGGGGCTCGGGGAACGGCGAGTCCGTGCTGCTGACGGTCGGAGCCCATCGATGTGTCCGTGCTGCTGCGTGCAGTAAACGGAACCAGAAGCCGATGCGCGCTCCGGCAGTGCACCGTCAGCAGCCTGGGCCTCGCCGTTCCCCGAGCCCCTGTCGGTGCTCTTCGCCGTTCCCCGAACCCCTGGTTCCTACCGCAGCCTGCCAAGCGCGAGCGCCGCCAGCAGCGCCGCCGCGTCGCCCAGTACGCCGTCGTCGAAGCGGGCCTCGGCGGAGTGGTTGTACGGGGCGGTGAACGGGTCGGCGTCCGCGGGGCACGCGCCGAACATGACGTACGCGGCGGGGACGTGTTCGGCCAGGACGCCGAAGTCCTCCGAGCCCGCCACCGGGCGGGGCATCTCGAAGTAGTGGTCGGCGCCCAGGAGTTCGCGGGCGGTGCGTTCGGCGTACGCGGCCTCGGCGGGGTCGTTGACGGTGACCGGGTAGCCGTGCTCGACGACCGCGTCGACCTGGCAGCCGTGTGCCTCGCCGATGCCGCGGACCACCCGGACGGCCTCGGTGAGGACCAGTTCGCGGGCGGCCGGGGAGAAGGAGCGGATGGTCGCGCCGAAGGCGGCCTCGTCGGGGATGACGTTCTCCGCGGTGCCGGCGTGGAAGGTGCCGACGGTGAGCACGACCGGGTCGAAGGCGTCGAAGCGGCGGGTGACCATGGTCTGCAGGGCGAGCACGGCCTCGCAGGCGGCCGGGACGGGGTCGACGGCCAGGTGCGGGCTGGAGCCGTGGCCGCCGCGGCCGCGGACCACCACGCGCAGGGTGTCGGAGGCCGCCATGATCGGCCCGGGTCGTCCGGCCACGTAGCCGGCGGGCAGCAGGGCCGCGCCGACGTGCAGGGCGTACGCGGCGGCGACCCGTTCGCCGGCCGCGTCCAGGACGCCGTCCTCGACCATCAGGGCGGCGCCGCCGTCGCCCTCCTCGCCGGGCTGGAACATGAACACCACGCTGCCGGACAGCTGTTCGCGGCGGGCGGCGAGCAGCCGGGCGGCGCCGACCAGCGCGGCGGTGTGCAGGTCGTGGCCGCAGGCGTGCATCGCGCCGGGGTTCTCGGAGGCGTACGGGAGGCCGGTGTCCTCCCGCACGGGCAGGCCGTCGAGGTCGGCGCGCAGCAGGACGGCGGGGCCGGGGCGGGCGCCGCGCAGGACGGCGGTGACGGAGCTGAGCCGCTCGCCGAGGGTGATCTCCAGCGGGAGGCCGTCGAGGGCGTCGAGGATCCGGGCCCGGGTGCGGGGGAGGTGGAGCCCGATCTCAGGGTCGCGGTGCAGGGCGCGCCGCAGTTCGACGAGTCCGGGGTGGAGCGCGGCGGCGTCGCTGCGGAGTCCGTCGAGCGGGGGGTGAACGTCGGCCGACATGGGTGCGCCTCCTGGGTGGACGGGGAGCGGACGGTTCCCCGGCATCCTGGCCCCGGCGCGGCCCGACCAGGTCCGGGCGCACGGATCGCCCGGGATCGGCGGGTGCCGCGCACGGATCTACCAGCGCCGGGCCGGGCGGCGCGGCGATCGCCCCGGCCCCTCGGCGGGCGCCCGACCGACGGGGGCGGTGCGTCGTGCCCGGGGCGGCCCGGGGCGGCCCGGGGCAGCCCTTGGCCACGTCCTGACCGGCCCTTTTCCCGGAGAATTCCGCGCCGCCCGGCAAATCTTCGGATCGTCCACGAATGATCCTTTTCCGCCCCGCCCCGTCCGGACCGGCACCGGCACCGGCGGAAGTACGCCAAAGTCCGTGAATTCCGGTGTAGCCCACCGAGTTCGACGGCCGACTGCCAGAATGACCGTCATGACGAACCCCCGCCGCACCGCGGGCACCGCCGCCCTCCTGCTCGCCTGCGTCCTCGGCGCAGCCGCCTGCGGGTCCACCGCCCCGCCCGACCCGGCCCCCGTTCCGGCCCCCGTTCCGGCGTCCACCGGGCCGACCGCCGCCGGCCCCGAGACGAGCACCGTCTTCACCACCGACCGGCCGCTGGACGCCGACGCGCTCACCCGGGCCGCCGAACAGCTGCGCCACCGCGCCGAGTTGCTCGGCCTGCCGAACCCCCGGGTGAAGACCGGCGAGGGCACCCTGACGCTCACCACCGCCGGGCCGGTCGCCGAACGGCTCGCCGCGCTCACCCACCGGCCGGTGCTGGAGATCCGTCCGGTGCTGGCCGCGACGGCCGACGGCGCCCCCGCCCCGGCGGGCGTCCCGTCCGAGTGGCAGGGCCGCCTGACCGCCCTGGACTGCACCGCCCCGGCCTCCCCGGCCGGGCCCGCCGCCGAGCTCCTGACCTGCGACCGCCCCGACTCGACCGGCCTCCGCTGGAAGTTCGCCCTCGGCCCGGTCGCCGTCCAGGGCTCCGACATCGCCGACAGCACCGCCGAACTCGGCAGCAACGGCGCCGGCTGGCAGGTGCAGTTGCACTTCACCCCGGCCGGCGGCACGGCCTTCGCCGACGTCACCGGCCGGGTCGCCGCCCTCCAGGACCCGGCCAACCAGCTGGCGATCCTGGTGGACGGCACCGTCCTCTCGCACCCCTTCGTCGTGGAGGCCATCACCGGCGGACAGGCCGTCATCACCGGCTCCTTCACCAAGGACCAGGCCGGCGAACTCGCCGCCCAGCTCGCCACCCAGGCCCTCCCCGCCGGCCTCCACCCGGTCGGCGCGACCTCCTGAGACGGATCACCGGCCGACCGGTCACCAGTCGACCGGGCCGTCCTCGTCGAAGAACCCGCCGCTGGGCCCGTCCGGGCCCAGCAGGGCCAGTCGCTCGACGACCGCCGCGCCCCGGTCGGCGGTGCGGGTGATCCGGCGCCCGAGGGCGAGCTCCCGGGTGAAGCCGGTGTCGCAGGCGCCCGGGGCCGCCGCGTTGACCAGGATCCCCGCCGAGCGCAGCTCGCGGGCGTACTGCACGGTCAGCATGGTCAGCGCGGCCTTGGCGGCCGGGTAGGCGGCCAGCGGCGGCTGGCCCGACAGGTAGTGGCCGGGGTCGCTCTGCCGGGCGAACGAGCCGACCGCGCTGGAGACGTTGACGATCCGGGCCGCCGTCGAACGGCGCAGCAGTGGCAGCAGCGCGTTGGTGACGGCCAGCACCCCGAACAGGTTGGTGGCGAACACTTCGCGCATCGTCTCCACCGTGGTGGCGCTTGGCAGTTGGGCCGCCATGCCGCCGGAGATCCCGGCGTTGTTGACCAGCACGTCCAGTCGGCCGAACCGGTCGTCGACCTGCCGGGCCGCCGCCGACACCCCCGCTCGGTCGGTGACGTCCAGGGTGAGCGGCCACAGCCGTGCCCCGCCGGCCCGGCCCGCCGGAACACCGGGGTCGGCGCGCAGCCGGTCGACCGCGGCGGCGGCCCGCTCCGGGTCTCGCGCGGAGACCAGTACGGTCAGGCCGCGGGCGGCGAATCGGCGGGCGACCGCGTAGCCGATGCCCCGGTTGGCCCCGGTGACCAGGGCGATCCTGTGCTCGTTCGTCATGCGCCCAGCCCATCACCGCCGACCGGCGGGCAGCCAGGCCGAGTTGTGCATCGGCCGATACCGTGGCGGCATGGACCGGCTGGAGACCCGCGAACTCGCCCACTTCCTGGCCCTCGCCGAGGAACTCCACTTCGGCCGGGCCGCCCGCCGGCTCGGCGTCTCCCAGCCCGCGCTGTCCCGCGCCGTCGCCCGGCTCGAACGCCGGATCGGCGCACCCCTGTTGGTGCGCGGCGGGCGCGACCAGTCCCTGACCGACGCCGGCCGGGTGCTCGCCCGCGAGGCCGCCGCCGTCCTGGCCGCCGCGGACGCCGCCTTGCACCGGACCCGCCGGGCCGGGCGGAGCGAACCCCGGCTGGTCCTCGCCGTGAAGCCCGGCGGGGACGGCGGCCTGCTGCCCGCCCTGCTGGCCGCGCACCGCGCCGGGCCGGGCGCGGTCCGGGTGGACGTCCTGCTGTGCGACCCGGCCGAACGCGTCCGCCTGCTGCACGACGGCACCGCCGACCTCGCCCTGCTGCACTCCCCGCCGCACGACCTCACCGGCCTCGACACCGAACCACTGCGCACCGAAGGCCGGTTGGCCGTGCTGCCCCGCTCCCACCCGCTGGCCGGACGCCCGCACCTGCGGCCCGCCGAGCTGGCCGGCGAGCCGACCGTCCGCTGGCAGGGCGCCCCCGTGACGGGCCCGGACGGCCCCGAGGTCCGCGACCTCGCCCAGCTGCAACAGCTCGTCGCCCTCGGCCAGGCCGTCGCCGTGCTACCCGAATCCGTCCTCGGGCAGCTCCGCGCCGACCTGTGCGGCGTCCCGCTGCCCGACGTCGCCCCGACCACCCTGCTCCTCGCCTGGCCCGAGCACGCCACCTCCCCCGCCACCGCCGCCTTCGTCCGCGCCGCCGCCGCACTCGCCGAAATCTGACGGTCAGTCAATTGCCTTGCCCGGAGCAGTAGCCCGCCTCAGCGCCAGTACGTGCACGCGAACGCGCCCATGCCCGTGTCCGCCGCGTGGCGCAGCACCCGGAGCGGGCCGTCCAGCAGCTCCCCGGCCGCGGCGTACCGGGCGTCCGGGTCGTCCGGGTCGTCCGGGTCGTCACCTGCGCAGGTCGTCCAGGCGGTGATCCGGTCGAGCACCCGGTCGCGCCGCTCGCCGTCGAGGTCCAGGGCCCGCGCCGCGTCCGGGAGGGCGGCCCGTACTTCGTCGGCGGTCAGCAGGAAGTCGCCGAACCAGCCGGGCAGCAGGGCGGCCGCGGCCGCGCCGAGCGCGTAGTGGAGCGCGGCCACCGGTCCGGCCCCGCGCGCCTCCACCGTGCGGCTCGCCGCGAAGGGGTGGTCCGCCAGCAGGGCCGGGCTCGCGTCCCGCATCGCCTCCGTCGCGGGGTGCTCCTGGCTGGCCGCACGGACGAAGTCCGCGAACCGGACGCCCGCGGGCGTCAGCGACCGGCTCTCCGGCCGGAGGAGGGCCTCCCCGGCGCAGTCCCGCCCCACCCGGGCCGGCGTCTCCCCGAAGCCGTCCGGCCACCCCGGGAGGCCGTCGGCCCCGACGAGGTGCAGGAACCGCTCCGGCAGTTCCGCCGCGTCCCGGTCGGGCAGCGCCCCCACCACCCGCACCTCGGTCGTCCCCGCCATCGCGCTCCGCCTCACCACGTCCCGGCCGACCGCTGGCGCGGAGCGTCGCGGACGTTGCGCTGCAGGACGTCGGTCAGCACCCCGGCAGCGGTGGTGGAGCCATTGTCGTCGTGCAGGACGATCAGCCCGTGGTGGGCCGCGGTGGCGCAGACCAGCAGATCGACGGTGGACAGCGCCCGGACGGCTCCACCGCTCCGGGCGAGCCGGAACTGGGCGGATTCGATCCAACCCCATACGTTCTTCGGCAGCGGGACGTCGGGGTACAGGTCTGCGAACATCTCGCCCATCTGCTCGTAGTGGACGAGGTTGCGGGCGGAACGCCGGAACTCGGTGCGCTGGGGCGCGCACGACCCGATCACGCGCAGGTCGATGTCCTCCCCCCACGCGTCGCTCAGGTGCTGTTCGCGCACCAGGCGCCGGACGGCGGTGGAGTCCGCGAGGTACCGGATCACCCCGCGGAGCGCTGCTCGGCGTCATGGAGCTGCTGCCAGCCCTCGTTGTCCCACTCCTGAGCGGCCTGCATGTGCCGGGCACGCCGGGCAGCGCGCTCGTGACGCGGTCCCAGAAGGGCAACGTCTCGCGCTTGGCGATGGGAAGCACCCGGTAAGCGGTGACTGCCCGCTCCACCTCCTTCTCGGTGGGCTTGCCGCCGCGTTGCATGCCGGGGAGGGCGGAAGGACGGACCGCCGTCCGGGAAGCGGAAGCTCCCGGGCGGCGCTGCGGCCGCGCGGGTCAGTCGGCCAGCGGGAGGTAGACCCGGTTCCCGCGGGCGGCGAACTCGGCGGACTTCTCGGCCATCCCGGCGAGAGCGGCCCGTTCGGCCTGTTCGGCCTCGCCGCCGTGCTCCTCGCGGATCCGGCGGCTGATCTTCATCGACGACAACTTCAGCCCCCAGCCAGCACATTGGCTTCGTGGGTGGAGGGCTTGAGAGGAGTGCCCGCTTCTCCGGCGCCTACAGGCAGATCCAGCAATAGAGCTTCTCGCCAGCGCTGCGGGCGCGCCTGGCCAGTCGGATCAACTCTTCGGCCAGCGGCTGCATGTCTTCGACGCTGGCTGGGCGAAGCTCCTCCGTCTGCACCCACCTGGCGACGACCGTCGGCACATCCGCGTCGCTCACCTCTGCCAGCGTGTCCCGGACCGAGGCGGCAAGCTCGACCACCCACGGACCCGTGGCCCAGGGGTCGTCCTCGGCCTGCGGGCCGCCCGGTCCAGGCTCCGGGGTGGTCGGCCACACCGGACTCTCTTCCACGAGCCCTGCTTCCCACGGAACCTGACGGATGGCGGCGATCAGCTCCCCAAGCACAAGGTCCGGATCCAGGCGCTTGGCCTCGACCCCGTCGAAGTGGGGACTCCCACCGCCGACGAGCGGGCGGTCGTCCGCACCCTGCAGCACCCGTACGACCGAGGCCGCATCGACTGCGCGAAAGTAGTCGGTCAACACGCCCACGGGTTCCTCCCCCACACGGTCCTTCGTCAGCCGACAGTAGACCAGGCACAACCGACACCAGCATCAACCGGAGCACCGCGCCGGGAAGCCCCCTCCTGCCTCCCGGTGCGGTGCCCTATGAGCCGTGTTGTCAGTCGGCGAGCGGGAGGTAGACCCGGTTGCCGTGGGCGGCGAACTCGGCGGACTTCTCGGCCATGCCGGCGAGCGCGACCCGTTCGGCTTGTTCGGCCTCGCCGCCGTGCTCCTCGCGGATCTGGCGGCTGATCTTCATGGAGCAGAACTTGGGCCCGCACATGGAGCAGAAGTGCGCGGTCTTGGCGGGTTCGGCCGGGAGGGTCTGGTCGTGGAAGGCGCGGGCGGTCTCCGGGTCGAGGGCCAGGTCGAACTGGTCCTCCCAGCGGAACTCGAAGCGGGCGTCGGAGAGGGCGTCGTCCCACGCCTGGGCGCCGGGGTGGCCCTTGGCGAGGTCGGCGGCGTGGGCGGCGATCTTGTAGGTGATGACGCCGGTCTTGACGTCGTCGCGGTCGGGCAGGCCGAGGTGTTCCTTGGGGGTGACGTAGCAGAGCATCGCGGTGCCCCACCAGGCGATCATCGCGGCGCCGATGCCGGAGGTGATGTGGTCGTAGCCGGGCGCGACGTCGGTGGTCAGCGGGCCGAGGGTGTAGAACGGGGCCTCGTCGCAGATCTCCTTCTGCAGGTCCATGTTCTCGCGGATCTTGTGCATCGGGACGTGCCCGGGGCCCTCGATCATCACCTGGACGTCCTTGGCGCGGGCGATCCGGCCGAGTTCGCCGAGGGTGGTGAGTTCGGCGAACTGGGCCTCGTCGTTGGCGTCGGCGATCGAGCCGGGGCGCAGGCCGTCGCCGAGCGAGAAGGTGACGTCGTAGGCGCGCAGCAGGTCGCAGAGTTCCTCGAAGTGCGTGTAGAGGAAGTTCTCCCGGTGGTGCGCCAGGCACCAGGCGGCCATGATGGAGCCGCCGCGCGAGACGATGCCGGTCTTGCGGCGGGCGGTCAGCGGGACGTACCGCAGCAGCACGCCGGCGTGCACGGTCATGTAGTCGACGCCCTGTTCGCACTGCTCGACGACGGTGTCCCGGTAGACCTCCCAGCTGAGTTCCTCGGCGCGGCCGTCGACCTTCTCCAGCGCCTGGTAGAGCGGGACGGTGCCGATCGGGACGGGGGAGTTGCGCAGGATCCACTCGCGGGTGGTGTGGATGTTGCGGCCGGTGGAGAGGTCCATGACGGTGTCGGCGCCCCAGCGGGTGGCCCAGGTCATCTTCTCCACCTCCTCCTCGATCGAGGAGGTGACGGCGGAGTTGCCGATGTTGGCGTTGATCTTCACCAGGAAGTCGGTGCCGATGATGGCGGGTTCGACCTCGGGGTGGTTCACGTTGACGGGGATGACGGCCCGGCCGCGCGCCACCTGCTCGCGGACGAACTCCGGTTCCAGGCCCTCCCGCAGGGCCGTGAACTCCATCTCGGGGGTGATCAGGCCGCGCTTGGCGTAGGCGAGTTGGGTGACGGCGACGCCGTCGCGGGCGCGCAGCGGGCGGCGCGGGCGGCCGGGGAAGACGGCGTCCAGGTTGCGCAGGTCGCCGCCGCGCGGGGCGGTGTGCCGGATGCCGTCGTCCTCGGGGCGGGCCTCGCGGCCCTCGTACTCCTCGACGTCCCCGCGCAGCCGGATCCAGGGGTCGCGCAGCGCGGGCAGTCCGCGCCGGACGTCGGCGGTGTGGGACGGGTCGGTGTACGGCCCGGAGGTGTCGTACAGCGGGACGGTGCTCCCGTCGGTGAGGTGGACCTCGCGGTAGGGGACCCGCAGGTCGGGGGTGCTGCCCTGGCGGTACGCCTTGCGCCAGGCCGGGGTCGGGTACCCGGTGGCGGACGGCTCCTGGGCGGACGGCCCGTGGGCAGAGGTGTGCTCGGTGAATGCGGTCATGCGGACCTTCAACTCCCTACGCCGGCATTACCCGGTCAGGTTCCTGCGGTCGACGCAGCGGTGGTACGCGGGCCGCGTACCGTCAGCGCCCTCTCAGCCCGGTGCTCCGAGCTCCCGTTCCGCGCAGGGGCGTTCGCCGCCTGCGTTCGCCGTTCACCGTAGGGCACCGGGCGCGGCCGGTCCAGCGCGCCTCCCGTGCCGGGCGCTGTTCAGGCCACCGCCGCGCGGGGGAGAATCCCGGGGTGATCGGACTGGTGGGGCGGGTGACGGGGCGGATCGGCGCGGGCCTGGTCGGCGAGGTGATGGTGCACGTCCCGCAGCGGCTGGGCACCGAGGCGTTCCTGGCCTACCGGGCGGTGCCGGGCGAGCCGCTGGAGCCCGGGACGATGGTGGTCGTGGTCGATTACCAGCCACCGCGGACGGTGTACGTCGAGCCGTTCTGAACGCACGTCAGGAGGGTTCCGCAAACCTGCCGCGTCCGTTTCCGGCCAGTGAGGGTTCCCACTCGTCCGTCCCCTTCCTCCCCGGCCGAAACCGGCGGAGAATGCGGCTGCCACCGGCTTCCGCGCCAACGAACTGCACCACCTGCGCAGCCACGGACCGGTGTGCCACGAAGGGGGAGATCGCGATGCTGATCGGCATCGTCGGAGGCGTCCTCGCGGGCGTCGTCCTGGTGATCGTGCTGTTCAAGCTCATGTGGCGGGTCGCCGAGCCGAACGAGGCACTGGTCATCTCGGGTTCCAAGCACGGCGAGGGCCTCGGCTTCCGCGTGGTCACCGGACGGGGCACCTTCGTGCTGCCCGGCGTCCAGGTGGTCCGGCGGCTGTCGCTGGACCTCAACGAGGCCGCGCTGGACGTCGAGTGCGTGACGTCGCAGGGCATTCCGGTGCACGTCAAGGGCGTGGTCATCTTCAAGGTCGGCGACGACCCGGCGTCCATCGCCAACGCCGCCCGCCGCTTCCTGGACCAGCAGAAGATGATGGGCCAGCGGGTGCACAACGTGTTCGCCGGCCACCTGCGCTCCATCGTCGGCGGGCTGACCGTCGAGGACATGATCCGCGACCGCGAGCGGCTCACCGGTGAGACCCGCTCCGCCTCGGGCATCGAGATGGAGAAGCTCGGTCTGATCATCGACTCGCTGCAGATCCAGGAGATCCTGGACCCGACCGGATACATCACCAACCTGGCCGCCCCGCACGCCGCCGCCGTCCAGCGCGACGCCCGGATCGCGGCCGCCGAGGCCGACCGCCGGGCCACCGAGGCCGAGCAGGAGGCGTTCGCCCGCAAGGCCGAGGCGACCCGCAACTCCGGCATCCAGCAGGCCGGTTACCAGGCCGAGATGGACACCGCCGCGGCCCGCGCGATGCAGGCCGGGCCGCTCGCCCAGGCCGCCGCCCGGCAGGAGGTCGTGGTCCAGGAGACCAAGGT
Source organism: Kitasatospora sp. NPDC057198 (assembly GCF_042670125.1). Classification (NCBI taxonomy): domain Bacteria; kingdom Bacillati; phylum Actinomycetota; class Actinomycetes; order Kitasatosporales; family Streptomycetaceae; genus Kitasatospora; species Kitasatospora sp. NPDC057198. Next base: position 61,937 of record NZ_JBHUWH010000002.1, read on the forward strand.
CGCCGAACTGGAGGCGCACCGCAAGGAGCAGCAGCTCCAGGCCGACGTCCGCAAGCCCGCCGACGCCCGCGCGTACGAGACCCGCACCAAGGCCGAGGCCGACCGCGACGCCCGGATCTCCGCCGCCGAGGCGCTGTCCCGGGAGACCGAGCTGAAGACCGCCGCCGAGGCCAACCGGGTCAAGGTCGCCGCGGCCGCCGAGGCCGAGGCCACCCGGGCCCGCGGTCTGGCCGCCGCCGAGGCCACCCGGGCCACCGGTGAGGCCCAGGCCGCCGCCGAGGCCGCCAAGGGCATCGCCGAGGCCGAGGCGGCCCGCGCCAAGGGTCTCGCCGAGGCGGAGGCCACCCGGGCCCAGGGCCTGGCCGAGGCGGAGGGCATCAAGGCCCGCGCCGCGGCCCTCGCCGAGAACCAGGAAGCCGTCGTCGCCCAGCAGTTGGCCGAGAACTGGCCCGCCATCGTCCGGGCCGGCGCGGACGCCTTCGGCAACGTCGAGCACATGGTGCTGCTGAACGGCGCCGAGGGCATGTCCGAGATGTTCGCCAAGGCGCTCACCATGGGCGGCACCGGCCTCGGCCTGGCCCGCCAGCTGCTCACCTCGCTGAACGCCCCCGCCCCCGCCGGGGCCCCGGCCGAACCGGCCGCCGCACCGGCCCCGGCCACGACCAGCCAGGTCATCCCGGTCCAGGCCGGCAGCGGCGACTGACCCGGCGCCAACACCCTTGCACGGCACGGCCCGTACGGCAGCAGCACGCCGTACGGGC